>JALHLM010000001.1:0-11726 GCA_022844585.1 Pirellulales bacterium
TTGCGACACGCGGACTCCAAGTCGTCGCGTTCGCTGAGCGCCGCTGCGATCTTTTCGCTGCCATAGATGCCGTGCGACTCGGCATGCACTTGCCGCACGGCGACTTGAATCCGCGCGTGGCGCTCCGCGCGCGGACCTGGCTTGCGCTCCAGCGCGTCGTAGTAGCCCGAGGTCGAGACCTCGAGCATGTCGCACATCACGTTGATCGGGAACGAGTCGCGATGTTCGCGGATCCAAGCGTACTTCACTGCGACTCCTTCGCGAAGTACGCCGTGGCTTTTTTTAAGATCTCGCGCTCCAACTCCGCGCGCCGCAGCTCGCGCTTGAGCCGTTGAATCTCCGCGCGAAGTTCGTCTGCACTGGCGTCGTCGCCGCACGCTTTCGGCGCGGGACCGAACTACTTTCGCCATAGGCGCAGCGTGTGATCGCTCACGCCGACGGCCTTGGCGGCGGCCGCGAAGGTATACTCTTGCTCAGTCACCAACCGCACCGCGTCCCGCTTGAACTCCTCGCTATGCCGCGGCGCCGACGAAGCAGCGCCGTCCGACTTCACATCCTGCTTGGAAACACCCGTAGTTCGGACCTCCTGTAGAGAGCATTATCCGGCCCCCGCCGCTGTCCGAAAGTCCTGGGGTATCGCAGTCGGTGCTCATGTCCGCAAGGGTGAAAAATCGTGTGAGGTTGTCCTGTGGAAGCCGGTCGAAAACAAGCAGGATGCGGAGGCAGCGGAAACCACAGAACCTCGCCGGCAAGGAATTCTGGCCTTGGGATATCCGGTCTTTAATGCCGCTCAGGTCGAGGGTTTTGATTCCGCGCCTCCGCGTCCCCTGTCCGACGGGCAGCGAATCAAAGAGGCCCAGGACTTTTTCGCCGCCCTACCGGCTGAGATTCGACATGGCGGTAGTGAGGCCTACTACCACATCGAGGGCGACTTCATTCAGCTGCCGGAATTCGAGCGCTTTCGCGGAGCGAATTACTACTATTCTGCGCTGGCCCATGAAGCCGTGCACTGGACGGGAGCGAAATCGCGACTGGACCGCCAATTGATCAGCCGATTTGGTTCGGAGGCCTCCGCGGTCGAAGAATTGATCGCCGAGCTGGGCGCGGCATTTCTCGCGGCACAGCTAGGGATCTTCTCCGAACAACGGGGAAATCATGCCGGCTATATCGCCTCGTGGCTCAAGGTGTTAACGTCCGACAAACGGGCGATTTGTTCTGCGGCGTCCAAGGCCCAGCAGGCGGCCGATTGGTTGATTGCTCAATCCGCTCTGCAGACGATATCGGCGTAGATCGCCGCCGGTCGCTGCGGATTTTCCGCAGCGGCCTATTCTCCGTCGAAAGGAACGCACGCAACATGCAATAGGTTCACGGTTCACATCCAAAACCTGTGCCTGACGCGTCGCGCCGACTGCGGCGTGCACCAGTGTGACGATGCACTCACGAAAATGCGGCGGAAGCTGCGGCCAGGACTTGATCAGAAACGTCGGAATGTCAGTGGGCGTCAGCTCGTGACCGTTCGGCCAGCGAGACACTGGTGGAATGCTGGTCGAGATTTGGTCTTCTTTTGTAAGTCGTGGGCTGCCAGAGCGTTGGATAAATTGCGGTTCTCGTTCGATTCCCGCCTCGGCCACTAGTGCGGTTCGATGCAACGGCCTGCGACCTGCTGCAGTGCACGCCGTCTGCCATCCGGTCCTGTTGCGGAGAGTTTTCTGGCAGGCTAAAGATCTGTTCCGTTCGGATCGCCGGTACGAATAAATCGACGCGTAACGCCCATTGCAGTACACAACGCGATACACAGGACGCTGGTCAGAATTGTCGCGGGCTCCGGCGTGTTGGCCGATACACGAGCGCCAAAGTTGTTCCGAGCTAGATTCAGGTCGCGAATGTCAACGCGGCCGTCGAAAGGATAGAGATCACCGGCCATGCCACGCGAACCAATCGTGCCGAAGTTATTGCGCACGGCGTTCAGTTCGTTGATGCCCACGCGGCCGTCAAACGGCCAGGCGTCGCCCGGGATACTGGTGGGTGGAACATACGCCAACACAACATCACTCCCAGCCTGTTCAAGCGCGAATTCACCTAGCGGATCTGCGCCCCACATTTCACGGAACGACGTGTCGTCGACCGATAACGCGTCCAATGAGAATCCCGTAAGCTCGGTGGCCGTGGCGATGACCCAAGCATAATCGTCCAGCGGATTGAAGTGCTCGGGCAGCCCAGCGCCGCCGTTCAGGGCCAGCGACTCAACGCGCACGACGAAGGGATTCGCCTCCGTGGCGAGGATGTTAAGGCCATCCTGCACGTGCAGCACGTCCCAGCCATGATCGCCCCCGGGTTGGCCCAAGGCGTCGTCGATTTCCCACGCATAGACGCCGCCAGCTCCCCAAGTCGTTTGCATCGCTACGGTGAGCGCGCCGACCGAAGCGCCGGGGCGTAGTTCGCCGGCGTTGCTTACGGAGATCTCGTTGAAGATCGTGCCATTGCCGGCCAAGTAGCGCCCGGCGCCTGCGCTGCGCACCACCGCCGGACCACCGAATTGGCGAATACCGATCGAGGTGCCTTCCGGCACGACGAGCGACATGCTAAGCGGAGCGTCGTCGAAGTTTCCGGTGATGATATCGAGCACGGCGCCTTCGGTCTCGGGAACGATGACGCCGTCGATTTCCAACTGGCCGCGCGGCGCGAAAATCGTGTTCTGGCCGTTGACAAAGATCGACCCGCCGATGGTTAGCTTGCCTTCACCGACTTTGTTGACACGGGCGTCCTCGAGCAATCTCATGCCTCCGCTGAGTACAAGGTCAAGCTCACTCACTCCACAACCGATGAAGGCCCGTTCCTCGACGGTCACGAGACCGGTGAGCGTCGCTGGCGTCGCCCTCGAGAAAAGCTCACCGCCGCGGACAGTGACGGGATTCGTGGTGACGGCATTCTCCAGTTCCAAACGCCCGCCGGGGCTGATGGTGACGTCACCCGTGCCCAGAGAGCTGTTTTGTCCGATGCGCAGTGTTCCGCCGTTGATCGCGACATTGCCGTGGTAGTTCTGGTTGTTCCCTCCCAGCCGAATCAGGCCAGGTGCGTCGACGCCAGTTTCAACGGTTAGATCCCCGTCACCTGAGAGGTTTCCGGCGATGGCTCCGCCCTGGTCGAAATGCGAGGACGCAGCGTGCATACCGAGCAGAACGGAGTCGTCGGTCACGGTAACAGTTCCGCGAAACTCGTTGTCGCTGACGGCAAGCGCGCCACCATTCAAATTGATCGAATTCGTAAACTCGTAAGTATCCGTGCGCGGGCCGAAGAAAACACCGCCCGAGATTGTGATCGGCACGCTGGCGAGGCCTCGCTCGCCGACCATGAGCGCGCCTTCTTCAACGGCGACCGTCCCGCTGAAGTCCGCAATCTGGTCTGCAGCACCAAGTTCCACGGTTCCTGGGCCGCGCTTGATGATTTCGCCGTCGCCAACCAGTTGCACATTCTCGATTCTGCCGTCCTCAAGAATTGCAACCGTGGGCGCCAGGATGGCACGTCCGTTGAAGCCAGATCTCAAAATACCGCCTTCCCTCAAAACAAGCTCATCGAGTTGTTTCGGCGCCGCTGCGAGGTAGTGGAAAGTGACGGCGCCGCCATCGACCCGTAGTTCGGTTCCTTCGGGCAGCGCTGTCTCCGTAAGTACATTCAATTCATGGCTCAGCACCGAAGTCGAACCGGAGTAGGAGTTGCTGCCGCCGACCTGGCCGCCATAGGGAAACACCACGTTCACGGGCCCTTGCGCGTTGTCGACGATGTTTGCATTTCCGCCGGCGCCCATTATCAGTTCGGCCCCTGGCGCGTCGCCCGCCGTGAGTTCCCCGTTATCGACGTCCACATGCAGGAGCCCGCCCGACATCACCGTCAGCTTGTGGCCGTCCAAATCGAGCCGAACGCCAAACCCTTCCCCGGTCAATGAATGGATCGTCGCGTCGGCGCTCAGCCACGCCGTTTGGCTCAGCAGCACGTTGTCCGTGGCGCTAGCCGTGTGGATGTCCGTGGAATAGGAATTCAACGGTCGAATGCCGTCGACTCCATAGGTCGCGAAACGGCGATAGTTCAAGTCATCCACGGTCATCGCCCAAGCGCCGATGATGCCGTTGTCCAGATCGGGCGGACTTGCGAGCGCAATCTGGAAATTGTCGCGCACATGAAACTCGGCCGCGGTTCCCGGCTGTCGAGCGAGCGTCGCGAATTGCATCGCCGCGGGATTTCCGGCGTTGAAGTATTCAGCGCCGACGCTGGAGATACTCCCGGCAAATTCCAACGCTCCGAACGCCTCGGAAGTCAACACGCCGCTCGGTGATCGCAGGCCGATCGAGCCGCCTCGCATCGTAATGGGAATAGCGTCGTTCACCCGGTCGCTCGGATCCGAAGCTTGCTCGTTATAGACTCCGAATCCGCTGCCGCGATGCACGATGATTTCGCTCGAATTCGTGATACGCCCTGCACCACGTAGCGTCACGGCGCCGTCCCAAATCACGGTGGCGCCGGTGTACGTGTTGTTGGCGTTGTGAAGATCGACCTGGCCGTAGGAGATGAGTGAGTCTCCTTGGACCGGCCCCATGACGGCGACTTGACGCCCGGAGATCGCCGCTTTCCCCGCGACGTTCAGTGATCCATTGAGCACCAGCGGCCCTTGGTATTGCGAGTTCTCCACGACGTTCAAGTCTTTGCCGAACTGGTCGTTTTCGCCCAACCCGTGTAAATAGATGTCGCCGTCGTAGGTCCTGCCTTGGACCATTCGCAGCGAAGCGTACGGGTTCGGCACGGTCAGGGTCGTCGTCGTGGTCCCGGTCGTGGCCACCTCCAATTGCCCGCGATCCACCACGATTTCGCCGTCGTACGAAAACTCGCCGGTCAATTTGCTGGTGGGCACGCCGAGTTTGTGTAGCGCCCCCGTGCCCGCTAACTGCCCGGACAGCGTTCCGGAATGCCACGTCAGGCCGCCATCGCCCAGTTGCAAGGTCTGCCCGGGCGCGACCTTCAGCCCAGCTTCGGCGCCGCGAAGATAGACGCCGCCAATGGTGGTCGGAGCGTTGACTTCGAGTTGGGTGTCGACCAGATCAAGAGATTCGTCATACGTTCCCGGCGCGTTGATGCGGACCTTACCGCCCGAACCAGGAAACTGTCCGGCCGTGGTCGGCGCGGAAAGCGGCAGTCGTCCGATTTGCGCATTGACGTTAACCGTGCCCCAGCCGGAGATCAGGATCGGCTCATCGACCGCCGCATTGAGATTTAAAGTAGCTTTGTCGACGAAGGTGCCAAGGTCGGTGGAACCTAGTCCGTTGCCATGATTCACATCGACGTCGCCCGTTTGAGCGACGGTCAGTCCCGTATAGGTGTTGTCGCCATTGAGCGAACCACCATACATGGTTAGTCGACTCGATCCGCTGATGACGCCGTCGAACTCGCCGGAACGAAGTATGGCGGAGCCGCCTGGATCGCTGGCAATAGCGACATCGCCGATATGTCCCGGTCCAAAGATGTCCGCGACCTTGCCGTTGCCGGGCTGCAGTGTAATCGGACCCGTGGCGGCCACGGCAAGTTCAGAAATCAAAGTGCCGTTCTTCACGATGATTGGGTTGACGACGGCGGCCTCCAACGTCAGCGAGCCGTCCGCGATCGTGACCACCTGCGTGGGATCGCCGAGCGCTTGCGGATGCCGCACCCACACGATGCCGCCGCTGCCTTGCACCGTGGTCGGTCCGGTGTATGTGTTCGCGGATTCCAGCGCAACCTCGGCCGACAGCCGCAGTCCGCCGTCGTGGGCCAACGGTGCGCCGCTCACGATGACGTTGGCGATGCTTAGTTCGCCTTCGCCGCTAGAGCCGCCCGTGAACGTCGCTCGTTGCTGCTCGCCGAACGTCGGAGACGTCCCGCCGAGAGAATTGGTTCCAGCTCCCAGGGTGAGGGGCATGCCGAACGTGCCGGCATAGTCGAGCCGCACTTGCCCGCCGTTCATTCTGATGGGCGAAGTCGTTCCCTCGCTGCCCGACTTCAATGTCAGCATGCCGCCGTTGACTTCGAAGGGCTCGGCCACCGGAGCGTTGATTTCGACAAAGGAGCGATTTCCGTTGACTACGGTGCCCGCGCTCGTTGAGCCCAACGCCTGCGAATGGTTGACCTCCAGCAGTCCTCCGGTGACCGTAGTAACGCCCGAGTAAGTGTTGGCGGCCGCCAAGCGGAGGCCGGCAAGCTGCGTTCCATTGTCGGATTCGAGATTCAGGGCGTTCGCGGCGCCGTTCGTATCCCCTAGCGACGCATGCACCGTTAGCGTCCCGTTGCCGACGCCAAAGCGAAACGTGTTGTTCGCGGGAATGATTTGCAACCCAGCACCAAGGCCACTCGCTTCGCTCGAAGAGAAATTGTCGGCCGCAAGCTTCCAGTTGGCCCCGTTGGGCAACTGCGTGAAATCGAGCGTTTGCCCGCCCGCTGTGTAGTTGGCGACGTTGTGGATCAGCAACGTACCGCCCGTCGAGTCGGGATGGAGCAAAGCCGCAGGCGCGAAGTCGCCGCCCAGGGAGAGTCCGCCCCCGGCCACCGTCACGCTGTTGGGCGAAGCACTATGGAGCGTCGAGTCGTTGCCAGCGGGTTCGGCAACGGAAAGGATCGTATTGACGTTCACGGTAGTCAGCCCCGACCCGACAAGCGAACCGAGGGCGTCGATCGTCAGACGCGTTGGCTCCGTTGGCTGCGGATCGACTGCCGATAATAGCACAGTGCCGCCGGCGTGGTGCAGCGGCGCCGCGACCCTCACGTTCGAAACGAGAATCTGTAGGTTCCCGGCGTGACCGAGTCCGGCGCCGCCAATCACCAGGTTCCTGCTGCCGCGAACCACGAAGTCGCCCGGCCCTTCGGAGCCGCCGAGAATCTGGAAGTCCCGGCCCGATTCATAGTGAGCGGAGTTGCCTGCTTCAAGCACGAGCTTGCCCGACAAGGCGCCACTGACGGGGCTTAAGCCCCCTTTTTTGAAGATCACGTCGCCAAGATGGTCCGCGCGAAGCGTGAGGCCGCCGCCGTCGAGGATTACGTCCGCCGCGGCCGAACCGTAGAACGACGCCGACCCGCTGTCGAGCAGCAGACTTCCCGTCCAGCCCGAGTAATCCCCCACAAACGTAATCTCTCCGAGGCCGTCCAACGTCAGGTTGGCGTTCGTGGGCGCAAAACCCTGCATGAAGAAGACGCGGTGCGATTGCGTCGGCAAATCAAGATGCAGCGCATTGTCCGCTAATATCACCTGCGAATTGATCCGCACGGATCCGGACGACTCTAGGCCCATCTTCAACAGCGGCGCAACGCCAGGCGTGCTGGCGTCGAAAATCAACTTCCCGGGGCCGTTGATTTGTTCCAGCCGATAGCTGCTGGAAATCAAACTGCCGAGCGTCACGTCGCTCGTCAGTTGGACCTGAAAGTCATTGGAGGAATTGGTGAACGGAAAAACCGCCGTGGCGCCGACGCCATTGGGCACGCCCGACGACCAGTTGGCGGAGTTCGACCAACTGCCGCTCGCCGTGGAGATCCAGTCGCTCGCCATCGTCGAGGATGACCAGCCCAGCCAACCGCCGACGAAAAACCACGCCGCCGCCAGGGTTCTCATCGTCATGCCTCAACTCCTAATGCGGGATCCGGGAGCAGCAGCGCGTGGTTCCGGCACGCCCGCCCCCCGTTAGCGGAGCATTCTAACCGGGAGAAAACTCACATGCAATCATTTCCGATGCACGTCGAATTGAGGAGGCGCTTGCTCGCCGCGCGTGGCAATAGATACCGTCGCACTTCGCGACCTCACGACTGCCTGCCTTCAGCAATCGCCCGACAAAAGTCGACCATCGTGCACCACTCTCCCGACCGCTTTTGCGCGTTCCGCTTCTCTTTCCCTTACTGCGCTAACAAATTCCCGGAACTTCCCGCAAACCATTGCGAACAATCTGACGATCGCAAACGGGCTCGGAATCACTAAGGCAATACAGAGTCAACGGTTGTGACTTGTGGACGGCTGAGAACATTTCGGATCGCAAGTGCACGGGAAGGCGTGCATGCGCGCGGATTCTGCGGCTATGATTAAATGGTTTGCGGGTGTCCATCGTGCGGAGGCGTTATGCGAATCGGTCTCCTATTGATCTGCGTTGTCACTTGGTCGACGTTGAGCGGCGCCCCACTTCGCGCTCAGGACCGCTTTAGTCCGATAGCTCCCAGCGAGGAAGAACTCGCCGGAATGCTGGAGTCGGAACCTCTTGGTGAAACGACCTGGCCGAACTGGCGGCAGAGATATTTGGATTGGCACAACGAACGGACGAAACGATCACGCCAATTCTCGGACAAACTGGCCGAGGCCATCCATCGACAATGGCGTGATGGCGAACTACCGGCGTACCTGGCGAATGATGCCATCGCATGGCATCTTTGCGCTCGCGGAACGCTCGACGCGACCGACGGCCCCGACATCGATTTGTCGTCGGCCGAAATGATGTCTCGCCGCGCAATCGAGCTGAACCCGACATTCGGCGGCGCCCACGAGGGACTGGCAGGCACGTTGATTCAGCGCGCCATGCGTGAAAACGATCGGCGCGACGAATTGCTGTCCGCGGCGGAGCTGTCGATTGCCAAGGCCCATGAGCTTGATCCGGAGGCGCGTGTTGCCTATCTGAATGGCTGTGCGGTGTTCGCGCGCGAACGATTCGCGGATTCCGAGACGCTGTTGCGCCAGGCGATGGCCGACTATCCGGAGAGCGAGTCGGTTGCCGTGACCTGCGCTCAGGCGATACTCCGACAGGATGCACATACGCCTACGTGGTCCGAAGCCATTGCTGCTTTCCAGGTGCAGTTTCCCGACGATGCGGACTTGATGGCCGTGCATGCGATGGCCTTGGCCCGCGAAAACAAGTTCTCGGCGGCGGCCGAGGAACTGCGTCTTGCCCGCACGCGGAAACCGGAAATCGATCGTTACGTCACTCCGGATATGGTGACGCAAATCGAATCGATGGCCAAGATGATGACACCGGACTACGCGCAAGGGTTGGCGGACTACGATGCCAAACGCTTCACAGAGGCGCGGCGCCGATTTCGCGCCGCATTGGATGATCAGCCAGAGAATGTCGTTTTCGCACGTTCGCTGGGACATGCGCTGTTGGCTCAATCGGTCTCTGGACCGCAAGTGCAAAGCGACCGTGAAATTGGCGACCTGGCGAAGCGGTTTCCCGAAGATGGCGAGTTGCAAGCCCTCGCTGGAGTGAGTCTGGCGAATCGGCAGCGCCATCGTGAAGCGGTGGCGGCGTTTGATCGAGCCAAACGACTTGGCTTTGATCCCGCGACATTGATCGGCCAAGAGGATGTCGATCTGATCGTCAAATTGGGGCAACCCGGGTTTATCGACCGCGCGCTGAGCGGAGTCGCCTGGTTTGTGGGAGTTTACGCTTGCCTCATGACCGGAATGGTCGCGGGCGGGTTGCTGCTATCCAAGTTCAATCGCGAAGCGCCGAAAGTGTCGCTGGCCGTGGCGGACGGCAAAGTCGCCGCCAGTACCAGCGAATCGTGGTCGGCGCGAATCTATATGCTGGCGTTGATACTGGGACTGATCATGTTCTATGTCGCCATTCCCTTCGTCGTAGTCGGTGCCGTGGGGCTGACCTTGGCCTTGCTCTATGGAGTGTTAATGCTGCCGCGGATTCCGATCCAACTGCTTGTGTTCGTAGGACTTGCCGGATTCGCCGTATGTTGGGGAATTCTGAAGTCCGTTTTCGCGCGGCGCTCCGATGGCGCATTCGGAATTCGCAAGACGGCCGCGGACTTACCGCGCCTGCACGCCGCGATCCACGAGGTAGCGAGAACCGTTGGCACCAATCCGACGGACGAAGTCTACTTAGCGCCTGGATCCGAGATTGGCGTGCATCAGGAAGGACGGGGACCGTTTGGCGCATTTGGCGTAAAGCGACGGGTGTTGACCCTCGGCTTGTCGAGCCTGCAGCTCTTGACGGTGAGCGAACTGAAAGCAATCTTGGCGCACGAGTATGCACATTTTAGCCATTCAGACACGGCGCATAGTCGTGTCATTCACCAGGTGACAATCTCCATCGAGGATGCCCTGCGCTATATGGGCTCGCAACTCGGCCGTTGGAACTACGCAAACCCATTCTATTGGTTCTTCTACGGTTACTATCGCGCTTACAATATGCTGGCCGCTGGGTTCTCGCGCACGCGCGAGTATCTGGCGGATCGCATGGCGGTGGCTCACTATGGCAAGACCGCGTTTATCAGCGGACTCACCAAAGTTGCCACGGACGGGCAACTCTTCGAGGCGACCGCCCACAACAACATTCGCCACTTGTTGACGCAAGGAAAGGTCTTTGAGAATGTCTACGACGCGTTTCGTGACTACCGCGACAATGGATTGCCGGCGGAGGAACGGGAGAACCTTCAACGGCAGTTGATCGAAGAGCGCCCGACGCAATTTGCCACCCACCCGACGTTCTCACAGCGGGCGGCCGCCATCGCGGATTTCCCGGACTGGGAACCGACGGAAACCGATTCCGCTTTAACGCTTGTGGACGACGTCGAAGGACTCGAACGTGCGATGACCGAGTACCTCACCAGCTATCATAGTATTATCTTCGAGCTCCTTGCGAGTCAGCAGAGTCCGAGCGCCTGATTTGGTCGCCGTCCGCCGGTACTTCGTTCCCTCGTGTCATGACAAGGAACGGCTGATTCCTTGCGCTGAATCGCGCGTGTGGCTATGGAGCCGGGTTTTGTGTGAGAAGGAAGACAGGCTTGGTCAACAACCTGGCGGACAACGAGTTTACTTCAGCGGTTGCCCGGCGAGAGGCTGTCCGTTCGTCGTTAGAATCTGAATCTCATGTGCTCGGTGCGGGCCGGTGTAGGACCAGACGAGTTGCTTGTCGCGCGTCACTTCAAACACTTTGATCGGCCCGTTGGCCGCATAGCTGGCAATCACCGTGTTGCCGTTCGGCAACCGCTGCGCGCCACAAGGGTCGGCAAAGGGGCGATGATGCGGCAGGTCATCGTTGTCGACTCTCCACACGACGTGTCCGTCTTGGTCCAATTCGACAACCTTGTTTCCGTGAGTGAGCGTCACCAAGGTGCGCCCTGCTTCCAAACGAATGGCGGTGAAGGGCCAATTCTCGGCCGGGCGACCTCCCAACTCCTCAAGATCGGTGGCCCACTCTCGGAGCATTTCGCCGCGGGATGAATATTCCTTCAACTTGAAGGCGAGAAGATGGGGCGCTAGGTAGTGTCCGTTCGACAGTTTGCGCGCCATGCGGGTTTGCATATGGGCATTGTCCGTCTCCGGATCAAGCTTGATCTCGAGTTCCACGGCGCCGTTCGCGGAAACCTCCAGCAATCGCGGTCGTGCGCCCAATTCAGCGATCAGCGTACGTCCATTTTCTAGTCGCTGTACGGCGCCCAGTTCCTGATTCTCAACGGAACACTGGTAGTGAAACACAACTTCGCCGTCGCGCGTCAGCTCCTTGGCCTCGTCCGACCAGGCGATCAATGCGTTGCCGTTCGGTAGAATAAATCCGTCACGCGCCGCGGGCTTTCCTGCATCCCATTCTTCGTCTCCTGCTTCATTGATGATTCCCGTGAACGTTGGACCCGCGATGAAGAAGGAGTGTCGAACCGGCTCATCCGCGACCGTCGTCAAGACGCTCGAGAAAAACAGCAAAAAGCTCCACAGCGCTCTCGAC
>JALHLM010000001.1:11736-43703 GCA_022844585.1 Pirellulales bacterium
TCTCGACATATACGGATCCTGCTTTGTAAGTGACGGGATCTTTATCGGCCCCGTGGTGAGAAACAACGATCTTACACCGGTCAACACGATCTACGGCCGCCATCCCACGTTCACAACACACCCGCGACGGTGAACGTCGATGGTACGCAGTGGCCTCGCAGTTTGGGCGACGCGAGGAAGCTCTGGAGCGGCCGACAACGCAGGTAGTCAAGTCCGCAACGCTTGAACGGCCAATACACTTGCGCCACACCTACGGCCCATTCTCCCGCTGAGCACACTCGGGCGATGTTCAATCGCCTCGACCACTATTCTGCTTTGCCGACGACCATCAGTTTTCGGCACCGGCTTCTTCGTTCGGTGGAAAGCCGGTGCGAAGTAAGCCAAGGTATTCTTCCGGTTTGACTCCGAGCGTACGCAACTCCACCGCTGCCAGCGTACGTTCATCGGCCGCGGGTTCTGGGATGGCAACGATGAACTTGAACTGGCAAATCGCCTCATCCTTCTGCCCGGCGAAGGCCAGATACTTGCCGATGATATAGCGAAACGTGGCCTCTTCCCAAGTGGTTCGCTGCATGGGCAGTTTTTCCACGATGGTGAGATCGAGCGGCGCCGGTTGATCGTGCTTGAAGTTCTCCAGGAACATATCGGCCACCGCCACAAGGTCCGTGCGCGGCTTGTCGCCCGGGTCCTTGGCGACGGCCTGCTTGGCGGCGTTCAGTAATTCGTCGCGGCGCTTCGCGTCGCCGGCGCTGTGTGCGGCCAGGGCGGCCAGCATGGCGAACGTTGGGTTTTCCGAGTACTCGAACATCGAGACCAGGTACTTCACTGCCTCGTCGTGCTGGTCGGCGAGCGTGTAATACGTGGCGATGTTGATGTCTCCGAACTCGGCCTTTTCATCAATTGCGTTGTCGGCCAGCGCCATTGCCTCGTCGAGCCGGCCCTGGCCTGTGCGGCGGCAATAGAAGTACCACTCCAGCGCACTTCCCCGGTAGCGTTCCGAGGCGTTGGCATACCACTGCTCGGCCGTTTCGAAATCCTCCAGGGCTTCATTCACGCGCGCCGCGGAGAGCATGGCCCAGGCGGCCCAGCTTTCGGCCGCTTCGTTGGCATAAGGCGCTGCTTTTTCCCACTCGCGCCGTTGGGAATATTGGTCGGAGATGTAGACTCGAATATTCGCGTGTCCCAGCGCGTAGTCGGGCTTCTGCAGGAATTCCTCCAGCGTGCTTAGCCACAGGTCTTCCTTGTCTTGATCGCGGTAGACATATGCCAGGCCGAGATAATTCTCACGCGAGGGATCAACTTCGATGGCGCGCTTCAAGCAACGCTCGGCCGCGTCCCATTGTTGCAGTTGTCGGTACTTTGCGCCCAACGTGCGCAGCACCTTCGGCCACGACTGCGCGTCCTGCTCCCATTCGGCGGCTTTGTCTTTGACTTCGTGCCAACTGTCGCGAATCTTGATCATGCGTCCGAGCGGGGCGAACGGCATGGCGATGGAGAGCGTATAGGCTGTCGACTCGTCGCTATCAGGAGAGAGGCGGTGCCGCACCGCGAGATCGAAGAGCGTGTTCGAGCGGGCGGCCCACGCGGCGTTGTACAACTTTTGCGCGCTTTCCTTATCCATTTGCCAGACGGCGTCGATTAACGGCCGGGCATGAATGGGCGTCGTGTCCGTGTTGAGCGCCGCCTGCAGCTTTTTTGTCGCCGCGGTGCGGATTTCGTTGTCCCAGGAACAAGTCTCCAGGAACGACCGATAAGGATGCGACACGACCAGGGGCTGAAACAGCGCGATCGACTCCTCGGCATCCACGCCCAAGCCGTCGTCTTCGAAGGTCACGCGGCGCATCGCGTGCAGGAATGAAATCTCCTCAATCGCTTTGGCCAACACCGCCCAGGACGGTTCGTGCAAATCGAAGTCGCTCGCCGCGGGCAATACCGCGGGCTTAGCTTTCGATTTTGCGTCGGGTTTCGGCGCGGGGCTCGTCGCCAACGTAGCGTCGCGCAGGGCTTTGATGAGTCGCACGCGAAGCTTGAATTCCCGGACGGGAGACTCGTCGTCACCGAACAGGTTGCCCAGAATTCCGCCGCCGGAGCTTGCTTCCTTTACGCGGCGTTTCACGCCGGCTGGTAACTCGTCGATCTCTCCCAGCCGCGCGTGCAACGTTTCCGCGAAAACTTGCGGCGCCTGCATCGTGGCGCCATGCAGGACGCTGACACCGCCATTTTGGCAAAGGCCGTCATGAATGCGAAAGCACTCTGGCAGGCCGGGCAGCACTTCCAGCGCCATGGCCACCGCGTGGTTGTGGTCGCCTGATTGCTCGACTGCGTGATAACGCAGCAGGTCGCAAAGTTGCGCCGCCTTCGGCTCTCGCGATTTCAAGTCCACCAGCCCGTTCATATCGCAGCGCGCGTTGAGTTTGCCAACCTCGATCCAATAGGGCATTACACTTGCGGCGCGGTCGGACGCTTGTTCCGCAGTGTCAAGATCCTGGATGGCGTTCAGATGCATCCCGCCGAGGGAGTACAAGTACGCGCGATTCCAAAGCGCCATCGAGTTATTCGGCAAACGGGCCGCGAGGCGCTGCGCGTAAAGCGCCGCGCGGCCGAGGAAGACATGCCGCTCTTGCGACCAATGGACTTCCGTTAACATCGCCAGATGCGCATAACAGCGGCTAATCGCCGCCAATCGAGCTGGGGATTCTCCGTCCTCGCGCATGAGCGCATGCAGTTTCTGCGCTGCGCGAAACTGCGCCAGGTAAGTCATCTCTTGGAGCAGCGTCTCCACGTCTTCAGGCACCGGCGCGTCGTCTTTCCAAGTTAACGGCTTCGCCGTGAATCCGGCCGCCGCGAGCAGTTTCGGCATCTCGGTGCGAGACTTCTCTTCCCAGGCGGCATACCAAAAGCGATAGCGGCCGATGCCTTGCGAGCTCCATTCAAAGCTTCCCACGGCTTTGCGCGGCGCTTGGTGACCGACCAGCAGCGTGATCTTATTGGGCTCGCCCGGCTCAATTGCTAACTCGTAAGCCTGCATCGCCCCCGATTCAGGCATCGCGTCGCCGAGCACCTGATCGCGTGTTACCAGTCCAAAGTCGTGCCGCGCCGCAATCAACAGCGATTGCCGCATCATCTCGCGGAACATCGTCAGCGTCTGCTGGGCGTCGTTATCTTGAATCCGAAAATCGCGAGTCACATCCAAGCAAAGCACCGGTGGCGCTGCTGCTTCCTGAGCGACAACGACCATGGGCGTCCATCCGAGCCCTAGAATGGCTAACAATGTCAATAGTGGTCGTGGCCGGCGAAATCTGCGCATGATCCGACTTCCCGTGGGTTGACGCTTGCGTAGGAAGCATGCTGCCAGGCAGCTGTTCTATTCTCGTCATGCGCGTAGAGGTGCGTCAAGCATTCGACGAGCACCGCGGCGTCCGTTATCGGGTCAAAACGGGTCGACGGCGAGGCGGCATTGGTGGTGCGCCACCATCCCTGGAGTCGCACAGGCGGCGGGTGGCGCACTTGAACCACTTCCATGCGTTTGTGAGCGGCACTTCCGTGGCTATCGCAAAGGCGAATGGCGCGATGGTTCACGTGAAGGGAGCGCCGAAAACGTTCCTGGAGGATTCCGACGAAACAATGCTGGTTGGCCGGGCTATCATCAAGACCTGGTGTACTTTGCTATTTTTGCAGGAATGCATCAAAATGCTTTGGGCTCGGGGCCTTGTGCAACCAACACCACACCGGCGATTCCGGTCTACAGATGGTGGACGTTTGCGCCACAGCCGTAGGGGCTTGTTGCGCTCCATTGACGAAGGCGACTAATCCATGGAATGCCTTGCGCCACTTTTGTTAACGTTCGTCGCGTTTCTTCAGCAGCCGGCGCCAGATGGCAACTCGGAGACGGCGCCGATCGCCGAGGAGTTTGAGCAACGCGTTCAACAGTTGATCAAGGACGCCGAACAACGTGCCCTGCAACCTGGAGCGGCCTACGGACCGTGGGTGGATTGGGAAGCGCATCGACTTCCCGCTGAAGCTTTGGCGCGCGACCATGGCGTCGCTGCAATTAAATGGCTGAGGAGGGAGGCCGAGCGCCCGCCGGCGCGCCGATTCGACCGGCATCGGTTTGTGCGACGGCGATTGGCTTACGTCACGCTGGCTCAACTTGTTGCGGCGCCGGAGGCGAAGGATGCGCTGGTGTCGTCAATTGCTCGGCAGCCGGTGGACAGGGATGCGCTCGTCGCCGCGACCTTTCTTCCTCTCACCGAAGGGAACCGAGTCGTTGCGGATGCCGCACGATTGGCGCTCGATAAAAACACGGAATGCGACCGCCAACTGCTGTACCTCGTCGGTGTGTTGGGCGAAGCCGATTCGCTTGAAATCCTTCAAGCCGCGCTGGAGCGCGCGCAACCGGATGCGCCTTCAAGCGAAGTCCGGCGCGGCGTGTTGTCGTTTTTCGGGACATACTTTGACGAAAAGCCTTTGCCGGAGTTGCTTCGCATTGTCATGGAGCGCACCAAGCGTCGCCAGAAACTGCCGCATCGAGCGCAACTTGAATGGAAGTACCAGGAATTGGACTTTTTCCGGGCAATGGCCGAAGGGCCTTTCGAATCGATTATAGGCGACGCGCACAGCATTCACGCGGTTCCACAGCGGTACGTAGGCCGCGGCGCGCGGTTTTCTTCCGAGTTCTTGCTTGATCGATGTGCGCTGGAAGCACCTATCGATGACGTTGGAGCGCCGGCCCGTGGATACCTGATGGCGATGAATGTCCTAGCGCTCAGTGACGCCGACGCCGCCGTGGAGCAACTCAAGACACTCATCGATCAGCCAAACATGTTTCGACAAACGTTGCAATGCCTTTCGGGCACTTGGTCGGCGTCGCTATTGTTCCCATTGGGCAAATTAGCGCTGGACCCGCGCCTTACGCCGGACCTTCTGGCTGAACTCGAAAGCGCACGCCGTTGGATTGAAGGTCGCCTATCACCAGGTCGCGCTGGCCGACGCCCGTAGCTCTATGCCGCTCATCGGACCTTGCGAGCAGCGAACTGGTCGAACAGCAGATCGACGGCGTTGGTATCCAGCGCCGCCTTTGCTAGCTTTCCTCGGGTCGGTGCGGTACGCAGGGCGTTCGCGGCCATCGCTTCCGGCGAGCCGCCGCCACGGAGTGTGTTGCCAAAGGCGTTCCGGACGTTGTTCAAATCGGTGACGTCGACGTCGCCGTCCATGTCGGTATCGCCAACCGCATTGCGGCCGGTTTCCCCGAAGCTGTTGCGGACGTTATTGAGGTCCTCGACGTTCACGACGGAATCGCCGTTCGTATCTCCCAGCAGTTGCATTTGAGGCAGGGGACCGAGCGTGGTCACGGATTCGATTTCCTGATAGGAAATCAACGCGTGATCGCTGGAAAGAAACTGTCCCGCGCCGGGGTCGCCTACCAACTGTACGGGCGAGCCGACGCCATTCAAATCCACGACCAGCGAATCGCCGGGAATGGCGTTCGGGGCGTTGCCGTCGATCATGAACTGCGTGCCAGCGAGCGTCGGGCTGGGGGCGGCGAAAATCGAATCACCTGCCGTGTTGCCCATCTGCGCGTGAATCGCGGCCAGGCCGTCGTACTTGATGCTGCCGCCGGCGCCGAAGAAGTTGTCGCCTTGACCGACGGTTCCCTTGCGCGCGGCTGTCGGTTGCAGATGCAGGAGGTCGGCGGTGAAGTCGCTAGAATCCTCCATCCACAGCGTGGAGGCGCCAACGCCCGTTTCAATCTGTAAGAGACTGCGAATCTGATCGACGGTCCCGCCTGCGGCGCCGCCGTTGGAATCGACGAAGATGCCGTTATCGCCATCGCCGGCGACGATGGCCGTCGACGTGCCGGGATTGGTTCCTTCGAAGTGGAAGCGATCGTTCCCCGCGCCGGTCGTGACGGCCAACGTCGTGAGCCCGGAGTACTTGACGCCGCCGCCAGGTCCGAAGAACGTGTCGCTCGCTGCGGCGCCGACCTGGTTCGGCGTAATCGTGACTTCCGCGCCTGCGGCGTCGTCGCCGTCGAGCAGCCGCAGCGTGTTCGTGCCCACACCGCCGTCGACGGTGAGGGCATGCAATACGCCGTTGACGTTGCCGCCGGGGGCATTGCCGTTGGAGTCGACGACCACGCTATCGTTGCCGACGCCGGTATTCAATTCGGTCGCGGCGCTCGTGCCGCGGATCAGCACCAGATCGCTGCCTGTCCCCAAGTCGATTTTCAGCGACTCGACTTCGGCAAACGGAAGACTGCCGCCGGCGCCGAACAACGTCTCTCCGGCCGGAGCGCTGAGCAGTCCCGCTTGCAAGGAGAACTGATCACCCATGTTGTCGCTCGAGTCATCGACGAAGAGGGCGTCGACGCCGGCCTGGCCGCGAATGGTCAACGCGCTCCTGATGTCGTTGACCGTGCCGCCGGCGACGAGCGGGCTGGAATCGACGCGAATCGTATCGGCGCCGACGCCAGCGTTGATTTCCGTGGCCGTGCCAATCGCCGTGGAAAGTACATGGAACGTGTTGCCTCCCTGGCCGCCGTTAACGATGAGCGTCTCGGCCGTGCTGTAGCCCAGGCGGCCACCGACGCCGAACAGATTGTCGCTCGCGGCCGCGCCCAGTTGCGTGCTGGTCAGCGTAGCTTGATCGCCCGAGTTATCCGTCGAGTCTTCGACGACCAAGGTGTCGGGCCCTTCGAGACCTTGCATTACCAGCGCACTGACGACGCCGTCAGCGACGCCGCCCGGGAGGTCGCCATTGCTATCGACGGTCATTTTGTCGGCGCCTTCGCCTCCCTTGAGCGTCGTGGCCGTGCCGGCCGCGGTGGCGCGCAAGTTGACGAAATCATCTCCCTTGCCGGCAAACAGACCTAATGTGGCGAACGACGAGTAGGTCACGTGACCGCCGAGACCGAAGAAGTTGTCGCCCGGATTCGCGCCGATCTCTTTATCGGTGATCGTCACCTGGTCGCCGGTGCCGTCCGTGGAGTCGTCGACCGTCAGATGATCCGTGCCGTCTTCCCCTTCGAGGACCAGATGGCTGCGAATTCCGTCCGTGTTGCCGGTGCGTTTGTCCGGACCATCAAACGAGCTCACGAAAAAGTTGTCGTTGCCGAGGTTTCCGCTGATCGTGACGTCCGTTCCATAGGATGTGCTCGTGACTCGGATTTCATCCGTAGGGCGGCCCATGCGCATTCCAACGTGCGTGAATCCGCCATATCGCAGGCTGCCGCCGGGGCCAAAAAAGCTGTCGCTGGGCGCCGCGCCAATCGTCGTGTCCGTCACCGTGACGACGTCCGATGTGTCGTCCCCGGAATCTTGTAGCGCTAAGGTGTCGTTGCCCGGGCCGGCTAAGAGCGTGAGCTTGCTCTTCACGTCGTTCACAACGCCTGAGGGAGCGCCGTACGTGGAATCGACGCGAAACGTATCATCGCCAGCGCCCGCTTCGACGAGCACCTCGGTCATGCTGTTGGTGCCCGTGACGTCGACTTGGTTGTCTCCCTGCGAGGTGAACAAGTACAGGTGCTCCATCGCGCCGGGATTGTCGCCGCCGTAGTAGATGGCCAGATCCTTGCCGTTGCGACGGAGCTCGCCTGGCTGCAGGAGGTAGTCGTTGCTGGAGTTGTCCTGATCGTCATAGACAAACAGCGTATCTTCGTTCTCGCTGCCGAAGATGCCAATCTCGCCGGCCACGTTGTCCAGGTTGTGGGCGTCCTGGCTGACGTAGATGAAGTCGTTGCCCAGCCCGCCGAATACCGTGAGATCGGTCGCGGCGGTGACCTGTTCCACGTTGATGTGGTCTTGGTCCTCGTCCCCTTCGACATGAACTTCGTTCAGGCTGCTGTGCAACTTGAGATTGACGGTATCCTGTCCCCCTTCCGCGCGAATCCAGAGCTCCGTGACATCGCCCAGCGCCGTGGCGTCGGTGACCGTGAACTCGTCGTTGCCTCCGCCGCCGTCGATGGTCAGCTTCTCGATCTCGCTGTGCCCGATAATGCCATCGACACTGCCTCCCATCAGGATGGCGCCCCCAAGCAACGCATAACCGTCGCCGTTGGGCGTGCCGGAGCTGAGCGACAGCAGATCTTCCCCGCCGCCGCCATCAACGGTGATCGTGCCCAACGGGATGGGATCGCCGCCGAAATACTCGATGTAGATATCATCGTCGCCGCCCAGCGCATTGACTTGAATCGACTGCACCTGGTCGAACGGCATCGAGACCTGCGTGGTATTCACGGAAACCGTTAGATCCGCGCCGTTGCGGCTGATTTGAAAGTCATCGCCGAGAACGCCGTTTGGGTCGCCATTCAGCGTCAGCACGCCATCGTCGTCCAAGTTGATCAGGAACGAACCGTTCAATAAGTGCGACGGCGCCTCCATGTTGTAGCCATAGGCGGCGCCGAGGATCGACGCATCAAGATTCGAAATCAACCGCCGCGTGCCGCCCGGAAGTGCGGGATTCATCAGGTCGTTGGGCTGCGTGGGCAAGCCGCCGACGGATGTTCCGCCATAGACGTGCAGTCCGCCGCTCGGCGTGCTTCCCAGCGTGGGATTGAACACCGAGTTGGCTTCAAACAGCTTGGTGACGCCATCGCTCGGATCAAATTGCCCCGTGTCGGTGAGGAAGCCGCTGGTCCAGATCTTCAGATCCGTGTCGGACTTGATCCCCATCAAGTGGCCGATTTCATGTAGGGCCACGCTGAACAAATCCGTACCGGTGGACGCCGGGCCGGAGGAAGCGGTGGCGGCGAACGCGTTGATCAGCGTATCGAACTCGGAGTTCTCGTAAGGCGTCGGATCGAGGAACCACACGCCGCCCGCGGCGTCGTCGTCGAGCGTGACGGTTCCCTCGCGCGGCTTGCCATCGCCATCGATGGAATCGAGCGTCGAACCACCCAGCTTATTCGGCGGAAGACTTTGAATCTCGAACGTTAACTCAAACTGGTTCTCCGAGGTATTGTCCAAGGGATCGAAATCCTGGATGACGTTCTCCCACAGCGAAATCGCCGCATTAATCAAATTGCGACCGGCCTGCGGGTCGGCCAACAGTTCGAAGCCGTCGTCCCCTTCGTTGGTCCATTGGATATCGGTGGCAAAGACCGACATCATCCGCCGATCTTCCAGCGGCTCGCCACCAAGCGCCAATCGATACTTGCACAGCGCCGCATGCGTACGGCACGTATTCTTGCGTCCGGCCGCGGCGGAACGACGGAAAAAATCGCAAATGGCCATGATTCGATCCTAACGATGCTTTCACGTGTTGCGTGGCGCCGCTCGACACGGCCACGGTAGGGAATTACGAACGCTCCTGGAGAATGCCACGAACCCAGGAGTGTGTTACAGAAATCCGTTCGAGTTTGCTCAACTACCCGTGGGGCTGAGTCCCCTGCGATCCGCTCGCGGAAGTGCGCATAATTGGGAGTTGCGCGGCCATTTGACTAGCGCCGTCGACAACTCGCCGCCCGATTCCTGGCCCAAACTTGGCCAAGACGCGCTGCTCTTGCGGTCGAGACATTCTCGATTGAACAGATGCGTTGACGCAGGGCAACTACTTCGCTTGCCCGCGGGCTCGGATCGCCCTGCCGACAAGGGCGTCGGTCAAAGATTGTCGAAATGCCGCGTTGCACTGCGCGATTGCCGTGGTCGCGGCCCTTGCCGCGGCGCCGACGGCGTCCGTATTGACCTTGGGTTTCAGCAACTCGGCGTGCAGCGTGGCGGCCTTGGCCGGCAAACTGTCGACGATGAGCCCGTAATTGAAGAGGATTTGACACCTACTCATCACGAACTTCAGCGCAATCTCGGGCCGCGTCGCCGAGATCTTCTTCAAGTATCCGGATTTCTTGACAATATCACGGGCGTCTTTGTCTCCCTCCTTGGCCGCGGTGAGCTTGCCGACCAGGCTTGGATCCAACGCATCGAGCTGGGTTTGGAAATTCTTCAGTGGGGGAGCAGGCCGACGTCCGGCGACCTTGTTCGCTTCCGTCATTTTGTCCGTCCACTCCTTGATCGAAGCCGCCAAAGCGCCTCCTTCGATGGGCTGCCCTTTGCGGATGAACACGACGGTGTCCTTCAGACTACTCCAGTTCTTGATGATTTCGCGCAGTTCGACGAGCGTAATGACTTCCATATGCGGTTTGGCGACGGCGCCGCTGGCGCTAGACGCGATAAAGTCGTCGATCGCCGCATTCTTGACGCGCTTGTAGTTGCAGACGTCATCCATGTTGATGCCGTCGAGGCAATAGTAGATCTTTTCCTTCTGCTGCTTCGCCCACCAAATGCCGGCCTTGCAGGCGAAGCCGCCCATGAGTTTGCCAGGATCGGCGCCGGCGATGTCGGAAACGGTGAGGAATGCTCGCTTGGATCCCTCAGGCGCCTTTTGTTTTTTTCCGGATGCGTCGAGCGCCGGATCGGCGAACGTTCCCTTGGGGAGCTGCGACGCAAATTCGATCAGAAACGAGGTGGCCTGCTTCTTAAACTCTTCGTAGAAGCGCCCCTGCTCCGCGAGGTCGATCGGCACGTATTTCGAGTCGCCCTCCGAGATTCGCGTGATCGCGCCAGCCACATATTTTTCACTGGCGGCCTTGGGGTCCTTCAAAAGATTGGCATACCCGTCCGGCGTCAGCGCTTCCTTCTCGATGGCCTCCCAAAGTTCGATCATGCGCAGCGGTCGATCGCCTCCTGGGGTTCCGTGCGCGGCCTGAACGAACGGCATGCGGACGTCTTCGAAGCCCCAGATTGTGCCTGGGCTATCTTCGAACATCTTGATCATCTTGCTATTCGCCACCGTTTCCCAGGAGGTGACAACGCTCCCTTTGCCGGACTTTTCTAGATGTGCGAAGATCCGTTCGGCGCCCTTGATCTTGCCTTCCCGCTTCGTGTCGGGAGACCACGCGAGCGGCGCCTCGCCAGTGCTTTTGCGATTCTCGTTTTCTTTCTCGATGCGCTGTTTTTCGCCCACTTCCTGCAGGTACTTGCCGAGCACGTGCTCCAGGGGCTGGACGAATCCGCTCCAAACGCCTTCGTCTCCGCCCATCGAATTGTCGCCCACGTTGAAAGGCTGCGACGTGTCGACCCCCGCGTCGATGGCGTCGCAAATCAGGTCGAAATTGAACTTGTTCCAGAGCCCGTTGCAGACGCGCGCGGCCAGCCCGCGTTTCTTGGCGCCGATCGAAGCTCCGGTATCGTTCCAGACGGCCGGCTCGATTTGTTTCACCAGATGCTTGAACAGCTCGGGATCGACCTTGTTATCCCGATTGAGTTCCTGCCCGGGGTTCACTTTTTCCTTTTTCGAGAGCCAGATCAACGATTCGCCAACGACGTCGTTCTTTTTGTTGCCGAGCATCTCGTCAAGATCCACTTGCTTGAGGGCGCTCGGGTCCGCGGCGCTGAGGATGATGCCGCCGAGATCGGCATTTTCCGAAAGGACTTTCCAGCCGGCCTTGCTCCCGATCAGGGCGTCCCGAAGCGCCGCCTTCTCCTTGGGGGTCGTGGTTGTCGAGCCGCGGTAAATCTTCTTGATTGCCGCCGCGTCGCCCTTGGCAATCGCCTCGTCGGCGTCGGGCATGCCGGTCGCTTTGGTATCCGGCAGAGAAATCGCTGGTTTCCGGTCTTTGGCGCCTTCGTCGACCGTCTTTGGCGTCGTCTGCGGGGAAGCACTCGTGGCCAAATTGTCGTCGTCGTCGTCTTTGAGCGAAACGGAGCGTGCTTCTTCCTCTGGCGACGGGAGTTGGAAATCGTATTGTTTGCCAAGCACCGACTTGGCGGTCAGCTTCATTTTGGTGACGAGCATGGAAGAAAGCTTTTTGCCGCGCGCCTGAAAATAGACGGTCTTCTCATCGTCCGGACCTTGGCCAGTCCAACATTGTCCTTCAAAAAAGTCTTTGCAGGCGACCAACTCCTCTTCAATGTCTGGCTTCTTGAGCTTCTTCACGCTCACGACCAACTCGCCTTCCCCGGCGCCGTCTTTGCGCTTTCCTGTGGCGTATGCGAAGAAGTACTTCTTCTTGCCACCACTCGAGGTCACCTTCGTCAACATCGACTTGAGATCGCCGGGCATGATTCGTCCTCCGTCGCCGATCAATCAGATCCGCATGCTGAAAAGTCTACTGCAGTGCTGCCAACCGCACGACCTGGCAGGGCCGATAAAGCATGGCACCGTCGACTCTGACCCGCTGACAGCTCGGCCAGAATCCACGCAGATCAAGTTATATTCAATTTGAGAAGGTTGCAACATTCGCGACAGAAAATGGCGGACGCTACAGTCGCGGTTCACCCAGATTTCCACGCCACCCTGGTTTGAAACGGATCTTACCTTGGCCCATTTTGTTCGGTTGGATACGAACCAAAGGGCGGCCATGCAGCGTATACTCAACTCGGACAGTTGGTCGGACGGCTGGCTACACTTTTTCCACAATGACCGGAGCGAATAATTACTGACGCCGACGGCTAAGGGTGCAGCCGCGACGGAGTAGTCGTTCTCGGTTACCAGCCGCGCGTGCCACTTGAACTCATGCTTTTCCCGCGACGACGACGCGGACTTCGCATCCAGCTTCACAACACCCTTCGTTCGAATCCTCAAAAAAGGCCGGCATGATCCGCCTCACCCGCTGTCCGAAAGTCCTGGGGCGTCCCCGGCGGGCGAGAACACTTGGCTACGCCAGATGTTCGAGGACGGTCCGACACGATGAACACGGACCCACGCAACTTCAGTCGGTCTTATCGGCCATGCTGAGTTGTTCGCCCTGCCTGACTCGCCGACAGATTGGTCGTGCGTCTCTTTGACTTCACGACCGACTGATCGAGGCCGACCCAAGGCGGTCGAATTGCGGTCACCATCGCAGTGAAAACGGTGAGCGACAGTGCCTTGCGATGCAAAACATCGTTTGGCATTCCTTTTGCGACCTGAAGCAATCACCGTCAAAGCAACAACTGCCACACTCGGATCCATCTCATCATGACCACGCAACCATTCGACAAACTGCAATATCTGCTCAACGATTTCGATATGGCAATGCTGGTCACGCGCAATGCCGAAGGCCAACTTCGTTCACGCCCAATGGCATTGGCCGAAGTCGCGAATGACGGCACGCTCTGGTTCATCACCCAGCGCCATTCTGGCAAGGCGGACGACATTGCCCATGATCGCCGCGTGAATGTCTCGCTCCAATCCAGCATGAAATTCATTTCACTAAGCGGATCTGCCGAGTTGGTGGACGATCGCAGCAAGGTGGCGGAGCTTTGGAGTGAAGCCTGGAAAGCCTGGTTTCCGCAAGGCATGGACGATCCGACATTGACGTTGCTGCGTATCCACGGCGAGTGCGGCGAATACTGGGACAGCAGCGGCGCGAGCGGCATCAAATACCTGATCGAAGCCGGCAAGGCCTACCTCACAGGCACGCGTCCCGACGTGGCGGATGATCCGAAGATCCACGCCAAGGTACAACTTTAGTCGCCGCGAACACACGCACTACAAAAATGGACTCCCTATGGAACGCCTAGGCAGCACGCTTGCATCAATGCCGGACGTAGACCAGCTCCAGCCGCTCGTGTGCGGCGCCACGGATCGTGGCCTCGTCCGGCCAGGAAACGAGGATCAATTCCTCGTGGCCGTCTTGCGCAAGGCGATGCAAATCCAGCAGTGCAGTTTTTCAGGCCCAACAACCCGCGTGGCGCATGAAGCCGGCCATCTCTGGCTGGTAGCCGATGGCATGGGCGGGCATGAAGGCGGCGAAACCGCGAGCATGCTGGCGACCGAGGCCATTGAGGAATTCGCGTTGAACGTCCTCAAATGGTTCTTTCATTTGCGCGGCGCCGAAGGGTCCGAACTGCTCCTGGAGTTCGAGCAAGCGTTGCGCCGGGCGGACCAACGCCTCACGCACGAGGCCGCGCACGATCCCGCGTTATTCGGCATGGGCACCACAGTCACCGTCGCGTTCTTCCTCGCCGCCACCGCGTTCGTGCTCCACGTGGGCGATAGCCGCTGCTATCTCCTCAAGCGCGGAGAACTTCGGCAAGTCACGCGGGATCATACCCTGCGTGAACTGCTGAAAAGCCGCGGCGAACTGCCCCCTGGCGGAGTTGCGCAAGAACGGCTGAGTCACATCCTGACCAATGTGGTCGGCGGCCCCTCGGCCGGTATTCACGTGGATATCCATAAAGTGAAAGTCGAACCTGGCGACCAATTGTTGCTCTGCACCGACGGGCTGACCGCCATGTTGAGCGACCAAGAGATTACGGACGTGCTGCTCGCGACAGAAAGTTCCGCGGCGGCCTGCAGCGCGCTTATTGACGCGGCAAATCGTCGCGGCGGTCACGACAATATTACCGCTATCGTGGCTCGCTTCGAGGACATCGAAAAGGCCGCTTCGTAGCCCCGCCCCTGAAACGGTTTCATCACTTTAACTCGCGAGTTACCGTCATGCATACGCCTTCCAATTCTGTCGTCCGCTTCGCCGTCGTCGGGTTGGGACACTTCGGACAGACCGCGGTGTTGCCGGCTTTCGCGAACGCCAAAGAAAAAGTGATCTTGGCCGCGCTGGTCACGGGTGACGAAGAAAAGGCGAACACACTGAGCGCCAAATACAAAGTGAAGGCGCATGCATACGAAGACTACGATCGATTGCTGGCCTCCGGCGACATCGACTCCGTATACATCGCACTGCCGAACTCGCAGCATCGCGACTACACCGAACGCGCGGCGCGGGCTGGCGTGCATGTGCTCTGCGAGAAGCCACTCGCCGCAACCGTCGAAGACGCCGCCGCGATGGTCGCCTCGTGCGAAAAGCACCAGGTGAAATTGATGACCGCCTATCGACTCCATTTCGAAGAAGACAACCTGCAGGCGATCAAAGTCGTTCAATCCGGACGGCTCGGCGCGCCCCGCGTCTTCACTTCTATTCATACTTCTCAAGTGGAAGCCGGCAACACGCGGCTGGACGGCTCGTTAGGGGGCGGTCCGCTGGAGGACATCGGCATCTACTCCATCAACGCGGCGCGATACTTGTTCCAAGCGGAACCGATCGAGGCCGCGGCCTTCGCGGTGCATGGGAACGATCCTCGGTTTGAGGAAGTGCCGGAGACCGTGACGGCGATGCTCCGCTTTCCGGACGATCGCCTGGCAACCCTCATTTGCGGTTTTGGTGAGGCGGGCCACTCGGAATACCGCGTGATCGGCGCCGACGGCACGCTGACGATGAACCCCGCGTTCACCTGGCAAGGGGACATCAAGCAGCAAATCCTGGTAAGAGGGCGTGAGGAATCGCGCACCTTCGCACACCGCGATCAGGTGGCCGCGGAGCTGCTGTACTTTGCCGAATGCATCAACACGGATCAGACGCCGGAACCATCCGGGCAGGAAGGCTTGATCGACGTGAAAATCATCGACGCCTTACGGACGTCCGCGGCCGAAGGCCGGGCCGTGAAACTGTCCCTCGATGGCGATGCGCGGCCGAATCTCGCGCAATCCATTCAGCGCGATCCGCCGCGGCAACCGAAGCCAGTCAATGCAGCGGCGCCGGCGAAGAAATAAGCTTGCCTCCGCGGTGTCTCGAGTCCGCTCGTGATAGATTCCGGTACGCTTACGTCCAGTCTAAGCATCAGTCCAACCAGTCCACTCGCCTTGAATGCTGGTATTGGCCAGCTGCAGTCAGACGGCGAAGTAATCTCAGTGGCGCTGCTTAACGGCGCGACCCGAACTGGCGACCTAGAACGACTTTGAAATCGGGCTGAGCGTCACTCCCGCAGCAGGAACGCCGACGCAACGACAGTCCGAGAGCGCGAACCTCTCGGCGCCTATCTGTGTCTCCACCCCACAGCGAACAGGACGGGACAAATGGACAACCACCAGCTACGCACCATCGGATGGAAGCCATGCTTTGAGCAACAACTCGCTCCAGCGGTACTGGGGACTGTGGTCATTGCCCGAGTTTCGGCTCACTATGGAGGCCAGGTACTCCTGCTCGGCGCGGCGGGCGAATTCCGTATTCCGGTGCAACTTGCGGAATCCGCTGGCGAAATCGCGGTCGGTGATTGGCTCGTGCTAACTGCGACAGACCACCGGGCCGTCCAGCGACTCGAACGACAGACGCTGCTATTTCGCAAAGCGTCCGGCGAGGAACCAAAACGTCAGGTCTTCGCGGCGAACATCGACACAATCTTCATCGTCAGTTCGTGCAATGAGGACTTCAACCTATCGCGGTTTGAAAGGTATCTTGCTCTGACTCTTCAAGCTGGCGCGACTCCCGTGGTGGTTTTGACCAAGGTGGATCTTTGCAGCGACCCTGCCGCATTGCGTCGACAGGTCGAGCAGGTTCATTCCGGACTCTTAGTGGAAACACTTGACGCGCGCCAGTCGAATCAGACGGACGCGCTTGTTGCTTGGTGCGGCCCGGGGCAAACCGTGGCGTTGCTCGGTTCATCCGGCGTGGGGAAATCCACACTGGCAAACTCCCTGGGAGCGCGCAACCTGGCTACAGCTGAGATTCGTGAAAAGGACGGCAAAGGGCGACACACCACGACGACGCGTTCGCTCCATCTACTGCCCAGCGGGGGCGTCCTGGTGGATAACCCTGGCATCCGAGAACTTCAGTTGCCAGCGTGTGAAGAAGGCCTTCGCGAAGTGTTTGACGACGTCGTCCAAATTGCCGCGGGCTGTCGCTTCAGCAATTGCAGTCACGATGGGGATGCGGGCTGCGCCGTCATGGCGGCCATCAAGTCTGGCGATCTCGACCAGCGGCGCTTCGACAGTTTTCAAAAGCTTAGCGCGGAGCAAGCGCACAACTCAAGAACGTTGGCGGAACGTCGTGAACTCGATCAGAGAAACGGCCGCTACTTTAAGTCTGTCCTTAAGGACAGACGCCGTCTTCGCGAAGTGCAGTGATCTGAATCAACGATTGGCGAATCCCTGCTTCGGCAATCGGCGCCCCTGATTGATTTTGAAGAACTATTTCTCTCGGTGCTTAAAGACTGACTTGCCTTGGTCCGATGAGAACGCGATGTTGCTGTACATCTCGAATCGTCCTTGCCTAGGAATCTGCCGCAGCCAATTGTGCTCATTCCCGTCGGCTGGCGACGACCAACCGATCAGGGGCGATACAAAGATAACGGATTGAGAATTCTTGATTCCACAGATTGTTTCCGAAACTTGTTATGGCTCTCCGATTGTGAACAGGTGTAGGACCCAATCTTGCTGCGGATCGTGTGGCGGAGTAAACCGCTGCTCGCCGGTTGAAATAGTGACGGCGGGCAACTGAAAGTATTTTCCGGAATCGGGATCCAGCCACTCGACGTGGTAAGTGCCTTCGGCCAAGTTAATGGAATTCACGCCGCCGCGTGGGAAGTAGGCCACGTACTCGACGCCTGGCAGGGCCAACAGTGTGTTGTGCGAACTCACCAATTCGAGATGCGGCGATAACGTCCAGTATGCCGTCTTCGTTGTGAAGAAGTTGTAGAGGATTTCCAGTGCGGCAGGACGAAAGTTGTCGACGTCGCGGCTCGTCCAGTCGCGAGATACCGCCGTGCCGGCAAACCCTGCGGCAAAATAGCCTCCCGACGTCGCGATCTTCCAGGCTTTCTTTCTAACCGTCGACGGTTGATGGACCTGGTGTGTCTGATAGCCCGCCCCCGCTTCACATCCAGGTTCGTACTGATACCCGAACTCGGTATTGAGGACAGGCCTGCCATGCGACCAATCTTCGGCGATGCAGTCCTCCAGCCCTGCAGCCTCGAAATCCCAACCGGTAGGTGTCCACTTCGCCGGATAGTCGACTCCTTGCCAAGTCGTGAGACTGTAAGTCAGGCCGCGACCTTCCTCCTCGAAACTGCCCCAGTCGCGCCGTTGTACGCCCTCGTTGTTTTGCGTCACATCCAAGTTCACTTCGCTGCCTTCCCACAATGGCCAGACGATTTGAGGGCGGCGCTGCGTAAACCCCTTGTAGCTGGTGAAGGGCCTGGCGCCCTGTCCCGGCGCGTCCTGATCCGTAATCCAGACGGACGGGTGGCACGCGATGTGATGAACGGAGTCAAGTTCGCGGATACGTGCGGCCACGCGGCGAGCCCAGTCGACATCGTTAGGATCGTAGCGATACTGACCGTCCGGATAGCGCTCGAATTCATTGGCGATCGTGTACATGAACAGATTTTGCCGGCCACGGTACCGTTTTACTAACGTATCGACCCAAAGTTGCTCATGACGTTCGTTGCCCCATAGGCCTTCGCCTCCCGCTACTCCATAGCCCCAGAGGATCAAATCAATGTGCATTCCCCGCGCGGCTGCGTAGTCGAATACCCAGTCCATCTTTCTCAGGGCGGCCTCGTCGATGACCGAGTAGTCCGGGTTGCCAGGCGTGCCGCCGAACGGCCAAAAGCCGTCCGCCATGGCCAAAATGCGGATGAAGTTGAACTTGTGCATCCTGCGGACGTCGATGTAGTGGGCGATCGCAGCGGCTGGACGTCCCAGGAGAAAATACGCCGTGTCCCCCATCGGGAAAAACCGCTCGCCATTCTGACGCATAAAGGATTGAGGATGCTCCTTGTCGATCACGATCGAGGCGACAGAAGTGTCATGATGGCCCACCACCTCCTTCTTGAACGGCGAGTCCAGATGCTGGTCTGCGAAATCGAGAAAAGCCTTCCAATCCTCACGAAGGAGGGAGTGGCCGCCTGGACGGAGCCAGTATCCGAGCACTCCATCCGCTAACTCGCCATCCAGTGGCAACTGCTTTGCCTTGAAGTCGCCCGCACCGAGCAGTCGGTAAACCGAGGCCGCGGATTGCAGCACCTCCAACTGCCCGGCGGGATTGATCCAGGTGTCGCCTCGGCCATTGGTGAACAGCACCGGACGCGGAGCGCAGAGCGCCACCAGGCAGTTTTGGTCGAAGGGAAGACGCTCCGGCTGATCGTTGAATTCCTTGTACCGGACGTTGAACCAGTGCGGGAACACTTGGTTGATGTCGGCCAGCGCTTCCGGCCGCTTTGTTTGCGGCGTGTCCAAAGTGTTCCACGGTTTGCCGATCGCGATGTGCGCACGGCTGGGCGCCGATCCCCCGCAGAAGGCCTGGTGCGGGATGGCAAGCGCGATTCGCTCATCCAATGCGGCTGCGACGAGCGCAGCCTTACCCAATCTTGAGTGCCCCGTCACCACGATGCGCCGACGATCGATGCCCGGTGCGCTCACCAGGTAGTCGACCGCGCGCTGTAGCCCCCACGCCCATGCGCCAATCGTTCCGCATGCATCCGCCGAGTCGGCCGCTGGGAAAAATCTTTGCAGCCCTCGCCGGTCAGGCGTGTCAGGATCGATATCGCCGTTGTAAAACGTGGCCAGCGCATAGCCGCGGTCGATCACTTCCTCGATGCGCCAAATCTCCGCCCACGTACCACGACTGCCTTCGGTCGCACGGTTCTCCACGACACCCTCGCCACGCTCCGGCATCCAATTGTCCGCGAGTCTCACCTGCGGGTCGTTTAAGAGCGTGTGATTGCCAAAATAGTTCATTCCCAGAATCACCGGCGCCGGCGCGGTGCGCTGGTTGGGAACCACAAGCAGCAAGTAGATCGGCGGGACTTCCGGCGGGCCGAAACGGAGTGTCACCTCGCTCAAAGTTGCCTTGCCGTCGAAGCAATTCACATCCACTCGTTCCACTTTGCCGGAAACTGCCTCCGGCTGAGCTGGAAACTGCCCATACATGTAGTGTTGAAACAAGCGGATCAGCTCTGGTCGTCGCTCCTTGATCCACATCTCGCTCGACGTAACCTTGCGGCCATCGATCATGACGAGCGGATCGGGCAACCCGGACTGCACCGGAAGATCTGCGGGTCTCGGAAAACGTCGGTCGTTGGTCTGAACATGGCTTCGAGAGGCAATCAGCAGCAATGCAATCGATGCGAACGCGACGTTTGTGCTGAGCGTGAATGGACGCCGTTGATTTATCATCATCATGAGATCTCGTCTCCTGCGCGCCGAACTCATCCGCAACGCAGGAGGCTCGGCTGAATGAATTTAACTGGAATCCCATGTCAGAGTAACTGGGCCCGTCAATTCAACAATAACGCCGCCACCGTGCCGAGCGCGTTGGTACCATCCACCAATCAGTTCGCCTCACCGTCTGCGATCGACACCGGGTCATCACCGTAGGACCAGCGCGCGTTCGGGGTCAGACCATGGTCACTTCGGCGGGTACAGTTTCTCGTCGGCGGACTCTTCGCCAGAATCCAGCTCGGAAGCTACGTCAAGGGCGAATAGCTTGATGCGCTGCAAGGTTGGCCAGCAGCCGGTAGGCTCCCGGCACGCCGAGCGGTAACTGGCGATAGAGCGCGTAAGCTGAATAAATGTAGGCCCCTTGCCCATGGCGCGCATAAAGTAGCCCGCCGGTCTGCTGCGGTTGCCCTTGGTCGTGACATTCCAGCAGGGGCTGGTAATGGTCGTCCCATGTCTGCCAAAACTTGGACCCACGCTGTTCGAACCAGCCGTCAAAGTCCGCAGGCGCAATGCGATTCGGCGCTACCAGCAGAGGATGATCGGGGAGCAGAATGGTCACCTTGGCATCGTCTTCGCTGACTTCTTCAGGATTGCGACCCATCGCGTAGGGAAATGGCCCGAGGTTGCGATCAAACTCAGGAGTCTGGTAATGCACCACCAGCGTGCCGCCATTGTGAACATATTCGAGGAGCCGCGCGTTGGCGGCGATCAAATCCGCGCGGACGGCGTATGCGCGAATGCCGATCATGATCGTGTCGAAGCGACTCAGGTCGCCATCGGCCAGTTCCGCGGCGTCCAGCAGCGTCGTGGCAGCGCCCAATTGAGCGAGGGCCGCCGGGATTTCGTCGCCTGCGCCCATGATATAGCCAACCTGCAATCCTTGAGGAATCTCCACGTCGACCGCGCGCAAGCGCTGTTCGGCACGTCGGAAATAATGCGTGCGACCGAGATCGCGGGCCGTGATGGCCTCGAAGCCTTCGGTGTATTCTTGCCCGGCACACGTGGCCACTGCTTGCAGCGTGACGGGAACGTCGTCGACTGTCTCCGGCACTTGAATCCTGAATCGCAGTGAAACGGCTTCGTCCGCCCGGGCTAACGTAAACGATTGCTCTGCCGGCTCCGATCGCCAGCCAGCCGGCAAGATAAGCGCGAGCTTGCCTTCGCTGCCGTCGATCGCCTCATTTCGGACGCTTACGATAGCGACGTGCTCCCGTTGCCCGTTCACCAGGATGGCCTGCGAATTCTCGAACGCGACGGAAACACGCGGCACGACCTGGAGGGGCTGAGTGAGTTCGCCGTACTCAGCGTGTTGATAGCGAGTTTGCAACGGACGCCAGAATCCGGTTTCCAATCCATTTACGGACAGGAATACGCTACCCTCCGGCCGAAGGGCGCTGTTTTTCGGACGGGAATCATCCTCGTCATAAAAATTCTCAGCGATTGAACTGCGTCGCCAAGCCGGACGCGTCGGCGAGATGTCCTCAGGCAGTCGAACTTGCACCGCGGTCGTCCAGGGCTTGTTGAACTCCAATGGCGTTGCTTTGAGTTGAAGGTGCTTTGCCCCCCACTTTTCTTCCGCTACGGGAGAGATCGAGCTGCGCACGACTTCGATGGGGATATGACTTCGGTGAACGACTCGAAGAGTGACTTGAATTGTCTGGCCGGGAACTACGTTCTTGAGTTTAACGATTGGAGTACGTGCGTCCGAGTCGCCTTGATCGTTGATGGCCTCGGCCATCACGTCAAACTCAATTCCCAACGAGCGTCGCAACGCGACGTGAAACTGCCTCTCTTTCTCCACGATGCGACTAGCCAAAGCGAGGCCGATCTCGTTTGAAATCTTTGTACGATCCATCTCGTTGATCAGCGCCTCGGCGGCCTTCGCACCGTCGATGAGCGCAGGTGCCACGGCATCGAGTTGGCGCGGATCATACCCTGTCCAGGCTCGATCGACACAGTTTTGAATCTCCTTGAGTCCCGTTACGAGCCACTCCGGCGGCGATTCGCCGGCATGCTGACTCAATCCGGCGATACGCGTGTCGAGACCGTCGAGAAACGATTGCTCCTGTTGCGGCGCGTAACCGGGCATCGTGGTGCGCGTTAGTCGATAGTACGACACGCTCTCACCTGCCGGACTGTCGTGTCCGGTGAAGCCTTGAGAGCGCTGAAATCCCAGTCCATAGCGGGCAACTTGGGCATAGGAGCGCCCGAGCACGGGATTGAATTCGCCCGTCGGCACGGCCAAGGTCCACGTGTCTTTGTCTTCCGGCCGCCAATCAGGTCGAATGTTGTTCGCATAGAGTTTCTTGGGCTGCCATGGCGCCAAATCCGATTCCGGAAATCGGTTCGCGTCGCCGGCGGCTTCCATTGCCTGCTTTGCCAGAACTCCCGCAAACTGATGGTGCCCATGGCCGTCGCGCGCGTCTCCGCGAAACCGAGACACGATAACGTCTGGCTTGAACCGCCGGACTTCCTCGACCAATTCCTTCAGCACACGCTCGTCGTGGCCCCAATGAGCGACGGCTTCCTCGAGCGTCTTGGAGTAGCCGTAGTCGGCGGCGCTCGAATAGCGCACGTCAACACCGTAGTATTTCGCGGACTCCGCATGTTCCAACGTCCGCAGGATGCCCAGTTCGTCAAAAGCGTGCTTGGAAATCAGATTCGCCCCGCCTTCACCCCGAGTCACGCTGAACAACATCGTTTTGGCGCCCAGTCCCCGCGCGCAATAGGTCAGCATGGCGCCATCCTCATCATCCGGATGCGCCACGATATGCATCACTTTCGCCGTGGACTTAAGCTCCAAGAGGGACTGATAAAGCCCGGCCGCCCCCTGATTCGGTGGAATCTCGTCATCCCATTGTGCACCCGTGCGCGCCGCCCCTGTGAGCGCGCAGGCCAGAAAAGCAATTGCGTGGACGATTTGACGTGGCATGACAGCTGTGGCCACCGGAGATTAAAGGATGAGAATGTCCGCCGCGTTTCCGCGCATCACAACTTCGGACCGGGCGATCGTTTGTTCACCGATTTAGCCTCCACGGGCTATGGCTTCACTACCAACGGAAGTTCGACAAAGCTCGCCTGGTTCGGCGCATGATAGATGCGCTGGACGGCCTTTCGATAGTCCTCCCGCTTGGCCCAGAAGATGTTGGGGACGAACGTTTGCGGATTGCGATCATAGAGCGGGAACCAGCTGGATTGAATCTGCACCATCAACCGGTGTCCCGGCAGGAACACGTGGTTGGCCGTGGGGAGCGCGAAGCGATATACGAGCGGTTCGTTAGGTGCAATCTCTTTGGGCGCTTCCAGGCTTTCGCGATAGCGGCCGCGAAAGATATCGGCGGAGATCATCAATTGGTAACCGCCCATTTCTGGTTGTCCGACCACTTCGTCGGGATACACGTCAATCAACTTGACGACCCAATCGGAATCCGTGCCGGAAGTCGATGCGACGAGGTTGGCGAGCGGCGTCCCGCTGATCTTGAGCGGAGCGGTCAAGACGTCCGAAGTAAAAGTTACGACATCCGGCCGTCCGGAAGCTTCCCGCTGATCGTCGACCAGCCACTCGGACCAGGTCAGTCCATTGCCATAGCCCACGGGCCGGATCGGACGCGCCCGAAACGGCACGGGCTTGGCGGGATCGGAAACATATTCTTCGAAGGCGGCGTCGGCGTCTGGCGAGGCGAAACTCAACTTCAAGGATGAGCGCAAATAAAGCGGAGTACCGCGGATCGTAGCGCCTTCGTCGCTTGCCGACGGCCAAGCCTTCAACCGACGCCAAACATTCGTACCAGTCTCGAACGCGGTCACGGGTGCGATGTCCGCTCGCGGCGCGCCGTCCTTCAGATGCCCATCCAGGAATGGTCGCAGAATCTCTTGGCGGAAATAGCGCGCGGTGTCGCTGCCAAACTTGATCGCGCCGAGCGCGCTGCCGTCGGCGATTTGTTGGCCGTGGCGCCAGGGGCCCATGACCAGATAGACCATGTTGTTTTCGGCGTCCTGCGGCTCGATCGCTTGATAGACCGCCGGGGCGCCGTAAATGTCCTCTTGATCCCACAGGCTGTGGACCAACATCACCGGCACTTTGAGCGGTTGTTTTGCCAACACTTTGTCGACGGCCTGATCGCGCCAGTAGGCGTCATACGTCGAATGGTCCAGTAGCTTGCGCCAGAAGCCAAGTTGCTCCATCCCGCGACGGCGTCCCAACTCGCCTGCCGAACCCGCTTCGAGAAATGTGTCGTATTCATCGTAGTGCTCCGACCACCATTTCAACTCGGACTTGCGCGTCGCTTCCTGATCGTAGATCCAGGGCATCATCGTTTGGCGAAAAGTGCCATGGTGAAACCAATCATCGCCGATCCAGCCGTCCACCATCGGATTCATCGGCGCCGCTACTTTGAGGGCCGGGTGCGGGTCAACGAGCGCCATCAAGGGGAGGAAGCCGTCATAGGAAATGCCGAGAATTCCCACCTTGCCATTCGTCTCGGGAATGTTTTTGACGAGCCAGTCGATCGTGTCATACGTGTCGGTCGCGTGGTCGACAGGCGTTGGATTCTGGGGACCGCGCAGAGGGCGATTCACGACGTAGTCCCCCTCTGACTTATGCTTCCCGCGCACGTCCTGCACCACTCGGATGTAGCCTCCTTCGACAATCACATCCGTCGCGTTGTCATAACCATCCAGCACTGGGCCGAGATGAGCGCTTTCGGCGTGGTTCGTGAGCCGATCGGCGCTGTACGGCGTGCGTGTGAGCAGGATCGGCGCGCCCTGCGCGCCCTTCGGCACCAAGACCACGGCGTAGAGCGCCACGCCGTCCCGCATGGGGATCATTACCTCGCGCCGCTCATGGTCAAAGCCTTCTCGCGTCGGCTTGAATTCCGCAGGCGTCTCGCTCGGCAGTTCGGCATACGACTTGGGAGACGGCTGCTGAAGGTCAGACGCCTGCCCGAGGATGGTGGTCGCGAACATGCCAACCAGCAATACGACGGCAGCCACATTCCTCAGCCCAAGTTCAGCTCGCCAATGAATGTTTCTGAGTCGAGTCTGGCAATTCGGCCAACGCATCTCATCGCTCCGGAGCAAAACACGAGGCAACACACTCGCCGCCTCAAATGGAAATGTTGACAGTCAGACTGATCTTACCGCGAACGACAGCACCCTTAACCCAAGAATTGAACCTACGCTGGCCCAGCATGCAAGCTGCGGGCGATTGCAAAAGGCTCGGCGCCTTGCACGGCGCGAAAGAGCCAAGTCAGTTGCCGGTTAACAGGTAAACTGCCCACTACCAACTTGAGCAAGCGCACTTCAACTACCGCAAGCACCTCATTCGCATCAAGAAAGTCGGCAAGGGCGGACGGAATCGTGGCGTGACGCCGATGGAAATCAATCGTTCGCCGGGGCATAATTGGTTTGCAAAGCCCGTCACATGGGTGGCCGCCCATGTCGCCGGATCGCGCCTCCTCAAGCTCCATGGACTCATTGCATCATGGCTTGTCGTATCGCCTCTCTATTGGTGCTCTGCGCCATCACATGCCCTACGACTAGTGGGGCGCAGGAAGTGCGAATCGCTGTGGACGCCACGCAAGAGTTGCATCGCATTTCCCCATGGCTCACCGGCGTCTGCATCGAGGACGTCAACCACGAAATCTATGGCGGCCTCTATAGCCAGATGGTTTTTGGCGAGAGCTTCCAGGAACCAGCGTCGGTCATTCCTGGTTTCCAGACGCACGGCGGTTCATGGCGCGAGGAGAACGGCGTGCTGCTGGGCAGCGCTGGCGACGGACCGAAGCTGATCAGCGAGTTGCCGGCGTTCGCCGATGGCGAAGTGAGCGTCGAAATGCGCTTTGAAGATGCGACGACAGGGAATGCAGGCCTAATCGCCCGAGTGCAGAGCGCCAAGGCAGGAGCGGACGCATTCGATGGCTATGAGATTTCCTTGGACCCGGCCAGGCAGCTGCTCGTCCTGGGACGGCATCGCCACAATTGGGCGTTGCTGCGCGAAGTCCCTAGCCAGATCGCGTCAAGAGAGTGGATTCGTCTCTCCGTGCGGCTGCAAGGGAAACGCATCGAGGTGCTCGTCAACGATCAGAGTCTGCTGCAACATGAAGACCACGAATCGACCATCGAGTCCGGGGCAATTGGACTCCGTCAGTGGCAACGGGACGCGCGATATCGCAACCTGCGTGTGAAAACCGCTGAGCAAGTCACTCAGGTCTCCTTCGCACCGAAACCCGACGGCGAGCGCGAGGCGGTCAGCGGCATGTGGCGGGCTATTCGCACGGATTCAGCCGCAGGTGAATGGTCCGTCGTCCGTCAGGACGCCTTTCTCGGCGAACAGTGCCAACGACTCACTTTTCGGCATGGAACCGGCGCGATCGGCATCGAGAATCAGGGCCTGAATCGGTGGCGCATGAACTTCGTCGCGGGAAAGCCCTACGACGGAGTGCTGTGGGCCCGTGCCGACCAATCCGGCGATGTGTGGGTGTCGCTCGAGAAGGCTGGCGGCGACGAAGTGCTCGCGGAAAAGTCATTGCGTTTGGAACCCGGCGATTGGCGTCGCCTGGAGTTTGAATTGACGCCTACGGCAAGCGTCGCCAACGGGCGGTTTGCGATCCGATTGAAGCGTCCTGGTACTGTCGACCTCGGGTACGCGGCCTTGCATCCCGGCGCGTGGGGAAGATTCAAGGACCTACCCGTGCGCCGAGATGTCGCCGAGTCGCTCATCGACCAAGGGATCACGGTCCTGCGCTACGGTGGTTCCATGGTCAACAACCCGGCGTATCGCTGGAAAAACATGATCGGACCGCGAGATCGCCGTCCGCCGTACCGTGGGCACTGGTATCCGCATTCCACGAATGGCTGGGGCATTGTCGATTTCATGAATTTCTGTGAAGCGGCGGGCTTCGAGTATGTCCCCACCTTCCACATGGGCGAAACGCCAGAAGATATGGCGGGCTTCTTGGAATACGCCAAGGGGTCTGCGGAAACGCCCGGAGGCCTGTTGCGAATTCGCGACGGACGCCCCGCGCCGTACCGGCTTAAGTACCTGCAACTGGGAAACGAGGAACGCGTCGACTTGGCATACGCCGAAAAGTTCGCAGCGCTCGCAAAGTTCATCTGGGCGGCCGACCCCGAGATCACGCTGGTCGTCGGCGACTTCGTCTACAACGAGGCGATCACGGATCCCTTCCACTTCTCCGGGGCGGCGTCCAACATCACGAGCCTGGAAGGGCACCAACACATCTTGCGATTGGCCGCCGAAGCAAACCGCGAAGTCTGGTTTGACGTGCATGTCTGGACCGACGGGCCAACGCCGGACGATTCCTTTCGCTCACTGTTCAGCTACAAAGACGCACTAACGAGAATCGCCAACGGCGCGCGTTTCAAAGTAGTGACGTTTGAGTTCAACGCCAGCAACCACACGCAGCGTCGCGCCTTGGCGAACGCATTGGCGATCTCTGCGATTGAACGCGATGGCGAGATCCCGATGGCGATCTCGGCCAACGGCCTGCAACCCGATGGGCAAAACGACAACGGCTGGGATCAAGGATTGCTCTTCCTGAATCCTTCGACAACCTGGTTACAGCCGCTAGGGTACGTGACGCAATTGATTTCCAGAAACTACCTGCCGCGACTGCTGAAGTGCGAAGTTGTGCAAAGCGAACCCTCGCTTGATTGCAACGCGAAGTTGAGCGAAGACGGCCGAACGCTGGTGATGCAAATCGTCAATTCCGCCGAGAAGGACATCGAGACGGCAATTCTATTGAACGGCTTCGCGCCACAAGTCGCGGTAGCTCAAGTGACAGAACTGGCCGCTCCCCTTGATGCCGTCAATACAGCCAAGGAGCACGCTACCGTGACGCCGCAATCTCGTGTATGGCCGCACGCCGTACGGGAAGGGAAAACAACATACAAGTTCGCGCCTCACTCGGTGACGATCATCCGCTGGCAATAAATGGCGCGCGACGCGATCCTGACGCGTCGCCGCTGCGCTCGGTGACTCCACAGTTTTGGAAGCATCTCATTTCCGCGAGTCTTTCATGGACAAAGTACAAAAATTCCTCGCGCGCCACGAGCAACTCACGCGGCGCTTTTTCCTGCGCGTTGGCGCGGCGGGCGCCGCGTTGCTCAGTCATCACCTGCGTGGCGCGCTTGCCGCTGATGATTCTCCGGAACTGGCCGCTGCCATCGCGAAATTGGAAACGCTGTTCACTGCGCCGGAGGCCTTTCAGGACGTTTCGCGGGGCGACCCGATTCCGCACGAACTGTCGGAAGACCGCAAGGCGGCGGCGGGCCTCACCCAACAATCCTGGAGCCTGGACATTCTCGCGGATCCAGAGCACGCGCCTGCGGTGCGCCGGCCGATGTCCAAGGAAGCCGGCAATGCGTTTGACTTTGCGGCGCTGCAGCAACTGGCGGAAACGCATGCCGTTAAGTTCGCCAAGGTGATGACTTGTCTCAATATCGGCTGTCCGCTGGGCATGGGCGTTTGGGAGGGCGTGCCGCTGCGCGAGTTGATTTGGCTCGCCAAGCCCGGCGACGACGTGCGGCGCGTCTATTACTACGGCTATCACAACAACGCGGCGGAACAGATGTTTCGTAGCTCGTTGCCGTTCGCTCGAGTCCTGGAAGATCCTTTCGACTTGCCGCCGGTGATTGTTTGTTACAAGTTGAACGGCCAATGGCTCAACAGCGCTCGTGGTGGACCAGTGCGAATGGTCGTGCCCGAGGCGTACGGTTTCAAATCCGTCAAGTGGCTGACCCACGTCGTATTGACCAACCTGCCGCACGCGAACGACACCTACGCGGACGACGGCAATGACGTCGATAGTCCGCTCAAGTCGTTCGCGGCAACATTGAACGCGCCGGTATCGGCCAAGGCAAGTGAGCCCATTGCGTTGACCGGCTATGCGCAAGTTGGTATCGGCGGCGTCTCCAAAGTGCAGTACTTCCTGCAGCGCGATGACGAGGAACTTGCCTCAGGCGATCCCCATCTGACGCAAGCGCCGTGGCGGGACGCCGAAATCCTCGCCCCGCCGGAGCACTGGGGCGGCGGGCTTCCGGACAACAAGATTCCGGCTGGCACGCTTGGCTTCGACGACGTGGGGCGTCCACGCACCTGGCCGATGCGACTGGGAAAGATCCACTGGGCGGCGCTCCATCCCGGATTGCCGGCAGGCGAATACACGCTGCGTTGCCGTACGGTGGATGACAAGGGAATCGGACAACCTTTGCCACGCCCGCAGCGCCGATCCGGACATGCCGCGATCGAACAAATGCCGTTGGTTGTCAAATAGACCGCCAGCTCAGGATTAATTCGCATGTTCACGCGTCGGCCACATCCGGCGTCCGCGCCCCCCGTCCGCGAACTCGGAGTAGTAGGAAATGTCGCCCGCCCGCGGCCAACGAGGCCGTGCGGACGCCCAGCCCTTCCCGCCTCCTGGAGGCGCCAGTTTTCCCGCAAAAGAGAATCTTCTGGTTTTCTTGTCACAGCCGCCGTCCTGCCGCGAAGAAGAGTTTGCGGCAGTCGGCGGGTCGCCCATAGGAAACGGAGCGTCGCGGCCATGCCATGTTATTGCGCACCAGGAGCCTTCAAGTGTCAGCGCCGGAAACACTCGTTCGGGACGTGGTCATGGACCGAATTCGCGAATTGCGCCGCGAAATGCAACAGCTCGAAATCTCGCTGTGCAACCTCGAGCATCAGCTCCAATCGCAGCCGTTGGCGAAGCATGTCGAACTGGGTAGCGAACTGCGAGCCATCGAGGGTTGGTTCGAAACGATGATGGAAAACCTGACGCTGATCGACCTTTGTGATGAAGGCGGGGGCGACACATCCAATCGCTTGTCGCGTTTCGCGAGGAAATTGGCTATGTCGGTGAATTATTGGAGAAAGGGCTCGTCGGAGCGGCCGCTCGTCCCAGCCTGACCTTGTTTCGCTTGAATTTGCTCGCAGTACCGCGGCCAGAAGGTCCGGGAAGAGCGCGTTGCAATTCTAGGATGGAGCGCTGATTGTCTTCGAAGCCATCGTTGATGACGAACGTCGCACCAACGCATTCGGACTCTTGATGACCCGGAACATGCTCATCGAGACACGCGACGGTTTTGACTACATGGGCGCCGATTACGCCACTTGGATGCGCATGGCGTCGTTTACAGTGGCGCTTTGGCTTAACGTGGCAGTCCTATTTGCGGCGTTCGCGTAACGGTGGGGCAATTTCGGCCAAGTTACGGTATCATGGTTCGATATGTCGCGGCGACCTCGCTCATCGCCAAACGTCACGCTTACCGGCTCGAATGTGCTTCGCGGTCCGCCTGCCGCTGAGCTGCTTTCAAAGGAATCCCGATCATGCTCATGCCGCAGGATTTGATCGTGAAGTCACTTGGCGCTTGCGAGCACATTTCGCCGCTGAAACTCGAATCAGCCAGCCACCATCAAGCGAGTTACTTTGCGGAAGACTCGCAGCGGATTCGGCTCGACGTGAAATTGCGACCGGAGTCCGACCCCGAAGCCCAATTGTCGCTCGAAGTCGCGGGACCGAGGCAGCGCATCTACTTTCGGCCGGCGCACACCACGGCGGCCATCGTAACTTGTGGCGGACTATCTCCAGGGCTGAACAATGTGATTCGCTCTGTATTCTATGAGCTCTTCGAGAATTACGGCGTGCCACGCGTACTTGGGATCAAGAACGGGTATCTTGGACTGACTTCCAACTCCGGGCTGGAACCGATTCTACTGACCAAGGAGTTTGTCGAGCCCATCGACAAGCTCGGTGGCACCGTGCTGGGCAGCTCTCGCGGTGCACAACCGGCTGAGGCGATGGTCGATTTTCTGCAGGCTCGCGGTATCGACATTCTATTTTGTGTCGGTGGAGACGGCACGCAGCGCGGAGCCCACGCCTTGAGCCAGGAGTCGCAGCGGCGAGGAGCGAATATCGCCATCGTGGGAATCCCGAAGACAATCGACAACGACATCGCATTTGTGCGATTGGCATTTGGATATGCAACCGCCTTGGAGAAGGCAGCCGAGGTGATCCAAGCGGCCCACGTTGAGGCCCGAGGTGCGATCAATGGCATTGGTCTCGTCAAACTGATGGGAAGACATGCCGGCTTCATCGCGGCGGGAGCCTCCGTCGTCAGTCAGGAAGTCGATTTCACGTTGGTGCCAGAAGTTCCGTTCCCGCTCGACGGCGCAGAAGGGCTCCTGGCCGCTTTGGAACGGAGATTGCAGAGCGCGGGGCACGCCGTAATCGTCGTAGCCGAGGGCGCCGGACAATTTCTGTTTGAAGGCACGAATCAACTTCGCGACGCCTCAGGAAACCTGCTTCATCAAGATATCGGCGCCTTTCTCCGCGATAAAATCACAGAGTACTTCAAGCAACGTGATTTTCCGGTCGCTCTGAAATACCTGGACCCCAGCTACTTCATTCGCAGTGTTCCCGCGAATGTATTTGACCGAATTCAGTGTGATCAGATGGCACGCAGCGCTGTCCACGCCGCGATGGCCGGCAAAACGGGTGTGATGATCGGTTCCGCATCGGATCATTTCGTACACGTGCCAATCCCCGCGGTGGTCACCCAATCCAAGGTGATGGAAGTATCCAGCGACCTCTGGCGGGCCGTCTTGCAGTCGAACGGGCAGCCTCGTTGGTAGTGGCGCCGACCCGCTGGCCTGTTGGCGTGTCCTTTCTCGCGAATGTCCTCGCGGATTTGATGTCGAGCAGCGTGACAAGCCGCCGCAACGGCCATCGTATGGAGAGAATTGTTCCTAAGCAGCGCAAGTTTAGTTCGCGCCAATCTCACGAACACATCACTGATGGCATCGACGCTGGCCGATGCGGATTTCATAGGCGCAGTGGTGGTTGGCATGAACTTTCATGGCGCCACACCATTCGGATTTACCTTCTCCCAACTTGCATCAACGGAAAGTTATCGTGCGCGCGACCTCACGGGCATTGGACTCGGAGGCAATAATCTGTCGGGCTGGGACTTTAGCGGTCAAA
>JALHLM010000002.1 GCA_022844585.1 Pirellulales bacterium
GAATCGCCATGGGTTATTCTTTCTCCACGACGGCGAGATTCAACTCCATGCCTTCCGCGACGGCCGCCGACGTGAGCCGGGCCATCTCCCGGAGGCGCACGTCCTTTTCGGCCTTGAACACCACGGCCGTTTTGCCCTCGCTGCGCCCTAGCGCCACGGCGGCGCGAATGCGGTCTTCCTGCGTCAACGCGTCGGTGATCGCTTCGCCCTGGACGCCGTCGGCGAGGTAGACGCTCACCGCGTCGCCATCGGCGTGCGGCATCACCGTCACGAACACGGCCGCATCGCCGTCGACGGCCTCGGCGTGTTGGGCCCGAGGCAAGTCGATTTCCACCAACGAGGCGCCGATCGTGGTCACTAAGAAGAAAATGTTCATCATGAACACGAGGTCGATCATCGCCGTGATGTCGAAATGCGCGTCGTCGTGCAACGGCTTGCGTTTCAACAGCGCATCGAGCTGGCTGTTCGCGTAGAACTCATGGCGTTCTTGCTGCATCGTGTTGCGCGCGGTTAGACGCCTCCCGTTCGGAAGTAATCCAACAGTCGCAACAATCCGGACCCCAAGGAGTCTTGCAAACGGCGCAAACGAATGTTCAAACTCGCCAGGCAATAACTGAAGGGAATGGCGGTGGCCAAACCCATCGCCGTGCAGATGAGCGCGATGGAAATCTCATCGGCGATCTGCGAGGGCTGCACTTTTTCTCCGGTGCCGATGCGCCCAAAGGCCGCCATCATCCCGAGGACCGTGCCGAACAAACCCAGCAGCGGCCCGCTCTTGATCACCGTGGCGACCCAACTGATGCGGTATTCCAGGTCTCCCAGCACGTCGCGCTGCACCAATTCCCCCAGCAATTGGCGCAAGTGCTCCGTGCTGAGCTTGCGATTGGCAAACGCCACGCGTCCGAGTTGCGCCAAGGCCCGCGGATTGTCGGCGCACAATTCGTCGGCGGCCGCCGGTTGCGGGGAACGCAGGGCCTGCTGGAACTGATTCAGGAATTCGCTTTGCTCTAGCTCATTGCGAAACGACAACAACTTGAGCCGCCGCATGACCATGATCACGCAGTACAGTCCCCACAGAAAGTTGGCCGCCAAAAAGACGTAGCAGGCGTCGCCAAGCATTTTCGCCAGTTCGGTGGCTTGCATGAATTCGCGTGGGGCAAAAGGTGAGGGGATTCGATTCCCCGGCGGCGTTTCTATTTTACCGGTTGTTGGCTCAGCACATGAAACTCAAATCCTTGCTCGGTCTTACGCACGCCGAACCTTGTACGGCGCGTGTCCTTCGGATCGCGTCCGGCGTACTGCTTCTCCAGCGTAACCAGCGTCTGCTCCACGGCGTCTGGAATAAACTGCACCAGTACCCGGTTCTCGGTTTGCACGCCAGCTTTGACCAGCAGTTCGCGATCCGCCGACTCACGGCTGCTTCCGCGACGCCACGAGAAATACAACCGCGTTTCGTTGGCGCTGGCGATCAACGTCCGCACCGCGGGCTTCTCCTGGCTGAATTTCGACGCTAACTCGATCGTATTCGACTGGCCGATGGCCGCCAACTCAATCTTGAAAAAGTCGAGAATCGCCGAGTATTCCTGCAATGTGATGCTGTCACCATACTCCACTTCCCAGCGTTGCGGCCGGGGCAGCCCAGGCTCGCCGGACCCAGAGCCTTTCGCCACGCGATCCCCGGTGCCGCGCGAGCGTCCCCGCAGCACGGGAGCGTCCTCGCCGAGATAGGGCTCATCCAGCCGGGCGCTGTAGAGCGACGTGGTGCGGCTAATATTGTCGAGCGTCGAGAGCAGCGATTCCTCGACCACCTCGCCGAGCGTGGGAAATTCGTCCGATTCCGGGCCCTCGATCAACATCCCCTCGTCGCCTTCGCCGAATTCGTGTCCGCCCCCTTCGCCAGGATTCAACTCAACCATCGTGACGGCGACCGGTGGTTCGGGCAGCGCGCCGCGCATCGCCAACCAAATGGGAGTCAGCGCCGCCGCGATCGAACCGACGAGCACGAGCAACGCCAGCAGCAAGCTCGAAGTCTGATCGTACGCCGACACGCGCAATTGCGTCGTGGGCGCCATTTCTGGCGGCTGCGTAGGGCCGGACAAGGCTGGAGGGGTGATCGTGGCCAACTTGTTGGTTCAAAAAAGGAAGGCGAGACAACCATTGTCGCCTTTCGCTCCGCGAAAGAGCGCGCTTTCGCGGAGCGAAAGGCGACGTTGCCAAGCAGTCAATGCGTAAACTCTAGGGTGGCGAAAGGGAGTCGAACGTCGCGCCAGGGCGAATCGAGCGATACCAATCTTGCCAGGTACGAATCTCATCTTGACGTTCTTTGTCGCTCGGCGCCGCGGGAGGCGTCTTGGCGTTGAGCCGACGACTGATCAACCGCAGCCCAGCCGCGGCTTCGCGAAACACTTCGGCGTCGGGATCTTCGAGCGCAAAAATCAACGTCGGCACGTGATCGAGATTCCGCGTCCGCGCCAAACCGCGCACCGCGGCCACGCGGGCTTCGACGGGTCCGTCAGACACGAGCTTCTTCAATTGTGCGGCCATTGAGTCGAGGTCCGCGATGTCGGCGTCGAATGACAACTCTTCCAGATCCTCAATCGCGCGGAAGTAATGTTCGTTGTCCGGATCGTCCATCGCCGCGAACAATTCGTCAGCCGTGCCAGCCGTCGCTTGTCGCTTAATGCGTCCTTGACGTAAGAGCGCACTCCCTTCGCCGTGCGGCAAGCCGCGCCCGCCGACCAGCGTGCCGCCGCCGAAATAACGGGCTTTCGTGATGGCTTTGCGGGTCGAACGGACCATGAATAATACAGAGAATGCAGTATCGGCCGTGACGCCGCATAAGTTGTCCCATTCGCCCCGCGAGCCCTGCTTCGCGAGCAAATACCTGACGCCGGCGTCGTACCAATCCGCATCCTGTCCGACGCGCCCTGCGGCCGCTTCCCGAAAGCTCTGATAGCGCTCCAGCGTGTAAAGGTAGTAGAATTGATACTTATCCACTTCGACATTGAATTTCCGGTCCATGTACTCGTCGGCGTTTTCGCGGGCGCGCTCCATGCGTCGACTGTCTACGTTTCTCGTACCCTTGCGGTCCGGCCGATGACGCCGTTTGCCGACTGGCTTGAGCGCATCGGGTAACGAATCCTCTGGCTTTTTCTCGTCGCGAGGCCCGAGATTCACCAGACCAAATCGATCCGAGCAGATATACAGCGCCCCCGAACCCGCCGTACACATGCACAACGGCGTTTCGGATTGCATGACCTGAGTAAAATTCCCTGGGTCGATCGCCTGATAACCGAACCCGCCGCTGGGATCCTGCGTTCGCAACAGCCAGTTGGCAACTTGCTCCCAGCGCTCTACCGGAACGTCGAAGCCGGCCTCCGTGGCTTCCCACATGCTCAGTACGGCATATTGCGTCATCGAGGTATCGCCGAACAGCGCGTTGTGATACCCCCAGGCGCCGTTCGGCTTTTGCGTTTCCCCCTGCAGCTTCAACAGTTTTTCGATGTCGTACTCGTAGCGGTCGCGGTCGGCGTTCACTAAGAAGATGATCGACATCGCCAGGCTGTACATGTCGGTGCGCAGCGAGTCGTCGTTGAGCCCTTGCCGGATCGACTGGACAGCCTGGATGATCCGCGGATGATCGTGCGGGGCCTCGCTCTTCAAGAGGGCCAAGCCCGCCATCGCCTGAGCGCCAATGCGAGGATCATTGGCCCCGTCGGTGGCCAGAAACGCCACCGCCTTGGCAACCGCGGCTTTCACTTCGGGGCTGTCCGGAGTGAAAGCGCTGCGCGCCGGGAGCGCTAGGCAACCTAAAATAAGTGCCGCAAGGCACGCCGACGAGCGCATGTGGAGAAGACCCCGTCGCCGCGACGCTAACAGGGGAACAACGCCGTTCACGGGAAGGATCCTTGCCGCCCCTGTTCCCAATCTTCGATCCTAATGACCGGCAACCGGGATGTCAAGCAAATGGCGACGCCGGAAGTTGTTGTGCGACAAAGAGTTGTCCTGCGAACCTGGGGCCAGTTTCGGTGTCCCGGTACGTTGACAACCCGCGAATGGGAACTTACCATTTTCGGTTTGCCGCGCGATTGGCCTTGCGCCCGCCGTCACGGCACGGACAGGTAGCTCAGTCGGTAGAGCACTGGACTGAAAATTCAGGTGTCGCCGGTTCGATCCCGGCCCTGTCCACTTCCTTGCGCGGCCCGTATTCGGCAATTGGCCGAAACCCTATGCGGGTTGTGCGTTTTTTCGCGGTCAATCTGATCGCCCGGGCCCGCTATTTAAGATAGCGTGACGGTGCGCGCCCCGAAAGCGCGGCTCGGACTTCTTAATTTGAGGCCTTTTTTCGGCAGAAAGGTGGCGACGATGACTCGATTGAACATCGTGGCATGGACCATCGTGGGCTTGTTGCCGTGTGGCGATGGAGCTGCCGTGGGCGGCGATATGCGGCAATCGCTCGCCTGTCGGACCGCTTCCAACGTACCGAATCGTTGGTGCGATTGACTTCTGCCTTCTTCTGTCGCGCGATTCTAGAAGTGCGCGCGTCCCGATCGAACCGGATAACTCTATGTCGTCCACATCGCACGATTTCGTAGATCCCATGCAATTGCTGCAGCAGCGCGTGGCCGGCCTCGACGAGGACGTCAGGATCCTACGGCAAGAGATCGGTTCCCTGGCCGCATCAAGATTGGCAATGCGCCGAGTGGAAGCGTTGGCAAGTCCCGAATTGCTTCACACTGCGGAACGCTTGGCCCAAGAAGTTGGTTTTAGACTTTTGAACACCGAGCTCGAATCGGGCCCGGATTGCCCCGACAGCACCTACTATGTGCTAAACGTTGAAGTCGTTGGAACGCCAGAAGAGCTGATCGCTCGGCAACTGCAGTGGCACGAAGCGTTGGAGCGTGTCGATAGTTCGTATCACGGTCGAGTTCGCATCTGTATTTTTCCTGCGCCATGACCGGTAACGAGTTTATTGAACTTGCCGCAAGGCTCGTCGCCACGCGGATGGCGGACGAAGCAAGCATGTGTACGGCGATAGGTCGCGCTTACTACGGCGCATTTCATCTCGCGACGTCGTTTCTCAACGAGCTCGGTTTCGCCACAGTTGGTCACAGCGAACCACACCAGTTCCTCGCGGAGCCTGGAAACGCCAAAGCGAAGCACGCTGGAATCATCCTGGCTGAACTTCAAAGCGCTCGTATCAAAGCTGACTACCGGCTGGACTTTGTGAGGGCAGGTTCGCAGCCGTTTGCAAAGCAACAAGTCGAGTGTGCGTTTCGATTGTGAACCGAATTGGCAAATTGCTGCAACAAAGCTGAGCGAAATGCGATCCAGGAGTGCCTGCGAAGATACGTCGAGAGTCGCGGCGGATCGCGGTAGCGACCTGCCGCCGACTCACTCCAGCCCGTACAACCCAGCCAACGGCACGCTGGCACCGCCGGCGCGGCCTAGGGTGCTGCCGCCCGGCAGGAAACGCGGCTCGACCATGAAACTTGCGCCGACGTTGTCGCGGTTGTGATCAACGTTCAGCCCGAGCGACAGCAGGAACGATTCGCCAACCCGCGTCAGTTGTACATTCTGGCCGATGCTGCCGTTGCCGCCGACGTCGACCGCGGTGCTGATCGCCGAGACCCATTTCGGGCTCATGCGATAACTGTACGAGGCCATCACCACTTGGCTGTTGATGGGGCCTTCCAGCGAGTGGAAGCCGACGTACAGTCCACCCTTCGGCGGTCGATTCAGGAAGCCGCCGATCGTGGCGATCTGCTGGCCGTCGAGAAAGAAGTCGAAGATGCCGTCCGAGAGCAACGTGAAACGATCTCCCACGTGCCAGCGGAAATTGTAGTCGACTAACCCGATCGGCTCGCCGAAATTGTCCTTGTCGTTCTTAGGGAACCAGGTGGCGTTCGTATCCAGGACGATCCAATCGATAATGCGGCGGTTCGTCGGCAGCCCGCGCTTCGTTTGCCAGCGTTGCTTGACGCCGAAACGCACCGCCATCAGGTCGTCGACGGTTTCCGTCGACGGGCTGGTGACCCAACTCCCGAGTCCCGTGCGGACCGCATAGAAGCGTTCCTCGAACCGCGCCGGCACGGGCGCCGGGCCGCCGAAGGTGTTGAACGCGAAACGCCGACGGAAATGTTCGATCGAGTTGTCGTCGAGCTGTTCGTAGAGCGGCAGGTCGTCGAGATCGCGATTCGTATCGGAGTAGGCGAATTCGCCGTCGAAAACGACCTTGTGCGACATGCCGTGCAGATTCAACAAACCGCTTTCAACGGTCGGATCAACCGTCCAGAACGGAATGCTCGCCCGCACGCCGAGTTGACCATAGGCGCGCTGCGTGTCCTCCAGGTCGACGTCTTCACCCCAGTGGCCAAGCTCACCGAGTGCGTACGGGACGAACTTGAACCCGCCGGCCTGCAGCGGCAGGTCGATCTCTTGGCGCGTGACGATCTTCTCACCGCCAGCCGAGGTGCCGCCATCGGCGGTTTGTTCCCACGGCAGGAAGCCGAACTTGGCACGGTCGACCGGATCTTCTGGCGTATTGGTCACGCGGAACTTACTGAGCGATGCCTGCGTGTGCGCGTGCCACGTCAGCAGATTGCCTAGCAGCGGTTGTCCCAGCAGAAAATGGTCGCCGCGCGGCAGTTGCTCGGTCTCGGTAAAGAAGTCGTTGATGCGTGTGCTGGCCGTCAGATTAAACGACTGATTGACCCAGAGTTTTTTTAACTCGAACCCGGTCGTTTCATCCTTCAGCTCGTCCCATTCGTTCTCGTAGTACTCCTCCAGAAAATTGCGATCGCTGATCCAGCCCAACTCGCCGCTGAACTGCAAGTCCCACGGCAGCATCTGGCGATGGTGTCCCAGCAGTCGGTAGCGATAGTCCTTGCCAGTCGTGATCGCAGGTCGGTCGCTGCCGAGATTGTCGGTGTCGTGATCGTCGATGCCCCAATAGTCGAAGTAGCCGAAATGGGGCCCGCCGTAGCCCAGCAGGCGGGGGCCTTCATAGCGGAACTCGGTGCCATGCCCGAAGCCGCGCTCGCTTAGCCAATCGGCGCTGACATTCCACTTCGTTCCCGGCGGCGGATTCTCGATGCCCAGAATCTGGTAAACGTCGAACTCGCTCAGCACCTGGTTGCCGAAGATACGGTCGGTCTTGAACTGCAGGCTGTTGATGTAATAGGTCGGCTTCTCCAAGTCCGTGGCGATCTTCGGCCAGTACAGCACAGGCACGTCGCGCAGGTACAAGACGTTGTGGTGGCTCGTCGCCAGCCGTTCATGGACGTAGAGCGGTTCTTGCGTCTGCGGATTGATCTCTTGCTGCCCCGTGATCGGATTCACGACCGGCGTTTCGACGTCTTGAAAGTAAACGCTGGACCCTTGCAGTCGATACGCGGGTCGTCCCATCCGGCTGCCGCTCAGCCAAGCGTTGGTCGCATGGAAGCGATTCGCGCCGAGTTGCTGCAAAACATCCGCCTTGAGCCGGAGGATGCCATTGAACTGGAGACCCTGCGTTTCGACGCCGGCGAATTGCGCGGCTTCGGTCGGTGACACGCTGGGGGTCAACATTTCCGCGTTGAGCACCACGCCGACGTTGTTGCGCACGTCGAAGTACATGCGATCGGCGTAGACGGTGCGGTCGCCTTGCTTGAAGACGATATTGCCTTCCAGATACAACTCCAACGGCGCTGTTTCTGGCTGGATCGCCTCTTCGCCGCCGGCCAGGCTGCTTTCCTTGATGCCTTGCGTCCAGACAACCAGGTTGTCGGTGTAGATATCCACCGCCCCGGTCGCGACGACGCCGTCGATGATGAAATTGATGCCGCCGGTGATGATGCCGACGGTTTCCGTCCCCTCGGGATTCGTGACGAACTGCGCCTGCGGGGCGGCGGTGTTGCGCGGATAGACCCGCACGCGCCGCATCCCCGCCGGAATGCCGGTCCCGGGTGAAGGCAACCCCAGCTGCTGCACCGTGACCGCTTGAGGAGTTTCGCCAACGACGAACTCGGTGCGTTGAATGACGTTGGGCGGCGCAATTGCAGGTGCTTCGCTTGCTTGCGGCGCACCGCTCGCGGTCCAGCCTTCCTGTTTCGCGCCATTCGCGGCGAGCAATCTTGGTTCGCGCCGCGCCATGCCGCGCGCGAAGATCGCCGGTTTCTCGCGCGGCTCGCCGCCGATGTTGGGCGTCTCGACATGCATCAGCGCCGTGGACGAAAACTCGCCCAGCCACGATTGATCCGTCACCCGGGCGGGCTGCCCGCCGTTCTGGTAGGTGAAGTCGACGTTCCCTTCGAGATACGTGATAGCCAGCGCATGGCGATTGGTGAAATCGCCTTCGCGCTTGATCCACAACACGGCTTCCTTCGCGTGTCCGTGGACGCCCCCTTGCTTGACGTCGACGCCGCCGGTCAACCACCAGACTTCATAGGCGCCTTGTTGCCAGCGAAATCCGTTCGGCGCGGCGAAGTACACGGAATCCCAAGGTTGCGAGCGAGGAAGTTCAATTTCCGTGCCCATCGCGACCGATACGTAGAGCGCGCAGAACAATGCGAGCACTGCGCGCGCAGCCCAAGCGGCGCGGCGCGAAAACGCGCCACCGGCGAGTAACAACGATCTCACCAGCACATGCGCAGGCAGTTGGGCATCCTTGCCGAGTAGCAGTCGATAAGCAGACCAGCAGCGCCAACGCGCTGGCTCTTGCCTGCCTACCCTCTTCCTGGAAATTTGGCGGCGGATTATAGGAGCGTGCCGCGCGGGGGGTCAAGGCGGCTTCCGGAACGGAAACGTGCGCCTAAGTCGTTGTTTCTTGGGGGCTTGCGACGCCCCTCCAGCGACCGGACAGCCATTGCGCTCCCACGGCGGCAGTCAGGCAGATGACCGGCGTGATCGGCGCCCGCATCCGCATGTCGGTCCAATAAACCGTGTGGACGGCCATGAAAGTGACCGTAAGCAACGACCCAAACAGCCACGGCGTTTGCCAAAGCCGCCGAGACCGCCCGAGTTGCCAGAGGCCGATCAAGGCGAAAGCAAAGAATGCGAAGTACCACACGCCGATCGCATAGCGCAACTCCGGCTTGTCCGCCGGCTCGATGGGCACGAGTCCCCAGAAGCGACGCAGTCGGTGGAGGCAGGCGCGGAGAAAGCCACCGGGATCGTTGGCGATGGTATCGAGCGCCGCATCGTACAAAGCGTCATCGGCGGCGACTTCCGGATGCGGCGTGACGCCGGGCGGAGCGATCCACACACTGAGTCCATAAGGAAACTGGTTGCGCACGACGCCCGATCGCCGCCAGACCGCATCGACCTCTGGCTGCAGGAATCGGGCGTTGTACTCCGGCCAATCAGCAGCTTTCCGTAACTCACCGCGCAGGGAAGCGTAGTACAACCAGTTGTTGCCTAGGTACAGCGTGTAACCGCCATGAGTCGTGCCGAGGATGGGCTGGCCGAGCACGCGGTAGTTCCGAACCGCCCAGACGCTGAGCACAGATACCAGCATCACGCCGCAACAGGATGTAACGAGCAAGCGGCGGCGAATCATTGGCGCCGCGACATTCACTTGCCGCAAAGCCAGCAACGCCAACGTCGACACCGCCGCAAATGGCAGAAACGTCGGACGGCACAAGCAACAGAGCGCGAGGACAAATCCGCACCATAGTCCGCGCGGCACGCTCGGCTGCTGCCAGGCGCCGGCCAGGGCGTCAAGCGCCGCGACGGCCAGCAGCGTCGCGAGCGTTTCCGTCATGATCAGGGCGGATTGATTCAATAAGATCGGGTCGACCGCCACGAGCGCGCCGGCCAAGAGCGACCAGTTCCCCAACCGCAGCTTGACGCCGAGCCGCGCCGTTTCCCAAACCGCTAATACGCCGAAGATGAGGTGCCAGCGGATCGCCAACAGCGGGCGCACTTCGTCGTAGGCCCCGGTCGCCACCAGCACCAGCGGATAGAGCGGCGGTCGATAAGCAACATACCCGTCGGCAACGTACTCGCCGTGCATCGCGACGTTGCGAGCCCACTGCCGATACGCATCCGGATCGGCGGCCAGACGATCCTGCCAAGCCAGCAGCACGCCGCCGCGCACGAATGCGGCGAACAGCAACAGCGCGATCAAAGCCCGCCAGGAATAGGTGGGAGCCCCTTCTCGATCGCCCGCGGCGCTATTCAACATGCCGGCAATTCTATGTTCGGCGCGAGGGTGAGCATACCTTCGAGACCGTAGAAAAAAGCGACCTAACGCATTTCAGGGCCATGGCGGCTCCGCTCGTCGGTCGATTGGTTCGTAGGGGAACCTTATACTTGGTATGCTTTAGCAAGCAGCAGGAATTTGGTGGAGTACAGGCCATGAAGTCAAAACCCGAAGTAATCCGACTCAATCGCGTCGAATCGATCGCTTTCGTCACGGCATTGTTGAAACCAGCGCCGCCTAACGCGGCACTGAGGAAGGCATACCGAAAGTATCTTAAGACAGTTCAATCGCGATGAACGGTACGTGCGCGCCGCACATGGGCGACCGCTCGGTCCTCTACAACTAGCCGTGTCCTGACAAGCTATCTCTTACTTGACGTCCACGAACAGGATATCGTCAGATCCGTGCATCGTCGCAAAGAACGGCATCTTTCTTGATACAGGATTTCGCTTGCGAAGTGTTGTGACTGCCGACTCAATCAATTCTATAAAACGCGCTGCAACAAGATACTCCGCTAACTCGGAGGCAATCTGCAGCGCGAGCGGTTGATCGGGACCGTAGTTCTTGCGGAACGCTGCTTGCACCGTCTCCATGCCCGTCAATACGAAAGGCTTTTCCGTTTCGCTGTCCCAGGACGCTAGCCAATCCCAGTCGAGCCCGTTCGCCTCACCTGCGCGCTTGTAGCCGAATGCGTCAAAGTGCCAGCGATCCGTGTTGATCGTGAATCCATTCATCTCGCAATAAACGGCGCCCTTGACCTTTTTCTTAATGTTGATCGCCAGAAACGCATCGAGGTAGTCCACAACCTCCTTTCGTTGATGGAGAAACGTGCGTCCCACAACAGCGTGAAACGGCGTTTTTCGAAATGCGCGCAGCGATCCTTCCGCCGAGGCTATGAAATCCGCGACGCGATTGCCTGACATGCACATGCCGAATTCGGAACTTATTGCTCCCATCATTCCAATCCATAAGTCAGGGTTTTGAGTTGATATTCGTTACCCCAGCAATTCCCCCAGCACCCTTCCCCGGCTGATCGGCAGCGGCCGATTCAGACGATCATAGATCAGCGTCTCCGGGCCGTGGCCCATGAGGTGATGGATCGTCGCCGTCAGGTCTTCCGGCGTCACCAATCCGTCGCGGACTTCACCGCCGATCGCGTCTGAGGCGCCGTGGACGTAGCCTTGCTTCACGCCGCCGCCGGCTAGGGCCATCGAAAAACACATTCCCCAGTGATCGCGGCCGCCTTGGGCGTTGTGACGCGGGGTGCGGCCGAACTCGCCGGTCCAGACGATGAGCGTGTCTTCGAACATGCCGCGATCGAGCAAGTCGGTCACGAGCGCCGAGTACGCCAGATCCATCGGCGGCATCAACGCGTCTTTCAGTCGCGCCGCGTTGTTGGCGTGTGTATCCCAAAGCGGGTTCGGGCCCATCTCCTCAGGCGTGCGGGTCCAATTCACCTGCACCAGCGGCACGCCGGCTTCCAGCAAACGACGCCCAAGCAACACGCTCTGTCCGAACCGCGTGCGGCCGTAGCGCTCGCGGGTGTCGGACGATTCTTGTTCCAGGTCGAAGGCGTTCCGCGCGGTACGCGCGCGAATCAAGCTGAACGCCTGGCGCGAGCGATTGTCCCACCGCAACAAATTCGGCCGCGCGTCGTTTTCATCGAGGCCGCGATTTACCGCGTTCAGCAGCGTGCGGCGCGAATCGAAACGGTCGACCGACAATTCCTGCGGCAGCCCCACGCCCGGCACTTGGAAATCGGCCTGGTTCGGATCGCAGACGAGTTGCCAGGGATCGGCGACGCGCCCCAGGAAGCCGCCGTCTTGGCCCGGCCACACGATACGGCCGCAGTTCCAGATTTCATCCGGCAGCGTGACCGCGCCGGGGAAGACCTCGCCATCGCCGCGGAGTTGCTTCACCACTGCGGCGAGGCTCGGAAAATCATTCGGCGCGCCGGGCTTGGCGTTCTCATTGTTCATCGGCGAGTGCGGCTGCCCGGTGAGCATGTAGTAGCCGCTGGAGGAGTGAGCGTTGTCGCGCGTCGACACGCCCCGCAACACGCAGAGGTGATGCGCCAACTTCGCGGTGCGCGGCATCAACTCGCCGACCTGCAGACCCGGCAGCGAGGAGGCGATCGGCTGATATGCGCCGCGGATTTCCTCAGGAGCCGCCGGCTTGGGATCCCAGGTTTCGTGCTGGGGCGGGCCGCCGGCCATGAACAACACGATGCACCGCTTGGCGCGGCCGAACGTCGACGCGTGCTGTGAGGCGCTCGAAGTCTGGGGCCATAGGCCCGACATCGCCAGGCCCGCCGCCCCGGCGCTGGTCAGCTTGAGGGCGTCGCGTCGGGTGAATTCGTCGCCAGATGCTTGCTCAATGTTGCGTGCCGAGGGCATGATAGGGGCTCCCGTCGTCGTGCTGGGGCGTCGAAGATTTTGGTGGGCGGAGTGGTCGCCACGCCGCCCCCTGATCGTACCCCACGAAACAGCACGCGGCAATGCAAGCCCAGTCCAGCAAGAGCCCTGTAGAGCCGGAAGCGTCAGCGCCCGGAGCGCGCGAAGCAAAACTACTTTTCCCGATTGGCCAAACATCCAAGATGCGATTCACTCTCGCCGTCTGCATCGTTTTCGTCGCGCTTTGTCGAATCCACGCCGCGCCGCCGCGCTCGCTCGATGATCGCCTGGTGATCGAGTTGGTCGCCACGGAGCCGGAGATCGTCACGCCGACTGGCATCACCGTCGATCCACAAGGACGCATCTATTGCATCGAGAGCCACACCCATTTTCGACCGGAAGGGTACACAGGCCCGTCGGCCGATCGCATTCAAGTCTTCGACGATTTTGACGAAACCGGTCACGCCCGGCGGATCACTACGTTCTTCGAAGGCACCAAGGCCACGATGGGCCTGGCGTTCGACGCCAAGTTTGAATGGCTGTACGTGGTCGCGCGCAGCGAGATGTTTCGCATTCGAGACACCAATCTCGACGGCGTGAGCGACGAACGCCAATCATTGATGCGACTGGAAACGACCGGCGAATATCCGCACAACGGCTTGAACGGCTGCGCGTTCGACGCCCAAGGCCGCGTGTACTTTGGTCAAGGCGAAAACCTCGGCGTCGAATGGAAGGTCGTTGGCACCGATGGCAAATCGATCAGCGGCGGCGACGGCGGACGCGTCTATCGCTGCAACGCTGATGGTACAGGCTTGGAACAAATCGCCGAAGGCTGTTGGAACCCGTTCGGTCAATGCTTCGACAATTACGGGCAGCTCTTCGTCGTCGATAACGATCCCGACAGCCGTCCGCCGTGTCGGTTGTTGCATGTCGTGCCCGGCGCGGATTTTGGCTATCGCTTCTCGAACGGTCGCAAGGGATTGCATCCGTTCAGCGCGTGGAACGGCGATTTGCCTGGCTCGCTGCCCATGGTGGCCGGCACCGGCGAGGCGCCGAGTAACGTGCTATCGTACGAAGCGCACAATTTGCCCGGCGACTACGTCGGCAAGCTGATTGTTCCATCGTGGGGCGATCATCGCATCGACAGTTTCGGGCTCGAGTCCGTCGGCGCGAGTTATCGCAGCGCGTTCAAACCGTTCGTCATCGGCGACGAAGATTTCCGGCCCGTCGGCATTGCCGCCGCGCCGGACGGTTCGCTGGTCGTGAGCGATTGGGTCGATAAGTCGTACGAACTGCACGGCAAAGGACGCATCTGGCGCATTCGCGCGAAGCAGCCCAATGCTTCAGGTGAATCGTCAACGATTGGGAATGGCACGCCGACGGATGATTCGAAAGCGTTGGCCCGAACTGTGCGCGAATCTTCGCTCGATCAAGCAAAGCTGCTGGAGTTCGCTGGCGAGGAATTCAGTCCGTTCGTGCGCGCCGAAGCGCTGCGCCGCTTGGAGCTCACCGCCGACAGTGCGCCGGTCATTCTCGCGGCGTGCAAGTCGACCGATCCGTATTTAGCGCAAGCCGCGCGGCGGCCGTTGATCGCGGCCCGGCGTTACCTGTGGCCGCCGAGTTGGTTGCCGGAGGATGCGTCGCTGCGTCTGACGTACTTACTGGTGGCGAAGGAATCGCACGCGTCGCCGGACGACGAGTCGTTCCGCGTTTGGCTCAGCGACCCGGACGAAGCCATTCGCATGACGGCCGTGCGCTGGGTTGGTGAAGCGCGGATGGAAAGGTTTCGCGCCGCGTTGACGCAGGACCTCGCGCGACCGGGACAATCGCCGCGAGCGTTCGCCACAATTCTCGCGGCGCTCGAACGGCTCGACGGCGTGAAGCGTGAAGTCAGCGACGAGGACGCCGGCGCGGTCTACGTGGCAAAACTGGTCGCCGATCCCAAGCTCGATTTGCAAGTGCTGCAACGCGCCGTAGCGATGTTGCCCGTCGACGATAAGTCGCTCAACGCGGAATTGCTTGGCCGCTTGTTCGGAAGCGATCAGCCGGGGGCGCGCATGGCGGCCATTCGCATCTGGTGCGACCGCGGCCGGGATGACGACCAGGCGAAGTTAGTCGCAATCGCGCGCGATGCATCGCGTACCAGCGAGGAACGCGCCGCGGCGTTCGCGGGGATGCGACCGAAACATCCCGCCGATGTCGACTGGTCGGTCGACACCGCACGGCGCGACGACGCGGTACTCGCCACCGAGGCGTTGCGCTCCTTGCGTGGCGTGCAACTATCCGGTGCACAACAAGCTCGCATTCGTGAACTGTTAGAGCGCAATGACGCGCGGTCGGACCTGGCGAAACTCGTCCTCGAACCGCCGACTCTCGAAACATCCGCCGCCGATGTAGATGTAGACGCGTGGCAAGCGCGATTGGTGGGCGACGCCGATCCGGCGGCGGGCGAACGTGTGTTCTTTCACGCGCAAGGCCCAGGTTGCTTCAAGTGCCATCAAGTATCGGGGCGCGGCGCCAACGTCGGCCCGGACTTAACCGCTGTGGGGAGACAACTCGATCGCCGCCGACTGATCGCCTCGATCGTCACGCCGAGCGCCGAAGTCGCCCCGCAGTTCACGACCTGGAACATCGCCACGCGCGCCGGCCTGGTTCGCCAGGGCATCCTGGTCGCCGAAGCCGTCGACGGCACGCAGACCTACCTGCAACAAGACGGCGCCAAATTCGACGTCACGCAGGCCGAGATCGCCGAACGCAGCGCAGTCCAGCAATCGATCATGCCGGAGCATCTGGTCCGGTTGATGACGGAGCAAGAGTTCCGGGATTTGCTGGCGTTTTTGAGCACTACGACAAACTAGCGCGCGAACCTCGTCGTGCGCGTTACGACAACTACCCCGAAAGCTCATTCCCGGTCGCCAGACGCAGCGCGATCTTGCAAGCCTGGTCGTAGACTTCCAGGTCGAGCCGTTCGCTGGTCGTGTGCGGGTTCATTTGGCCGCAGCCGAGGGTGACCGTCGGGATGCCGCGGGCGGTGAGCCAGTTGGCGTCGAGGCCGCCGTTGGAGATGGCGCGTTCCGGCGTGAGGCCGATCGCGCGGATCGCCGACTCGGCCGCTTGCACCGAGGCGTCGTTTTCCGGCAGGACGAACGATTCATAATCGAGCCGGCTGGCGATGCTCACCTTGCCGGTGACGCCGTCGACGTTTCGCACCGATTGCGCGGCGCGTTCGAAGGCTTGCTCGAATTCTTTGACGAGGCGTTGGCGGAACTTGGCGTCGTGGCTGCGCGTTTCCGCCCGCAGCGTGACGCGCGAAGTGACCACATTCGTGGCGCTGCCCCCTTCGATAACGCCGACATTGGTCGTGCCGCGGACGCCGTCCTTGATCACTTCGCCAATCCAGCCATGTTGCTGGAGATCGGCGATGGCCAAGCCGGCGATGGTGATCGCGCTGACACCGCGCTCCGGCGCACCGCCAGCATGGGCGGCCAGGCCGTCGACGACGATATCGAGCCGGTACGCACCGGTGGCGCCAATCGTCAGTTTCTCCGCGACCCCGCCGTCCCAGTTGAAGGCCAGCCGTGGATTACCCAGTTTACCGATATTCGCGCATCGCGCGCCATGCAGGCCGATCTCTTCTTGGACCGGCCACAGGAGGGTGAGCGGCGGGTACGGGAGCTTACGCTCGAAGATCTCGATCACGGTGTTGAGCAGCACCGCCACGCCGGAACGGTCGTCGGCGCCGAGCCCGCTCTGCTTGTTGGCAGAGCCGATCAAATGACCGGCCTGAATCGGGCGCGCGCCAACTGCAAGCGGGACCGTGTCCAAATGGGCCACCAGCAATCGGCGCGGACCGCGCAAAGTGCCTGGCAGCTTGCAGATAAGGTTGCCGACCTTGCCGTTGATGGGCGTGCGGCGATGCGCCTGATCGGTGGAGATCGTGGAGTTTGGGACGCCGACCGCTTTCAGCTTGCCCACGATGTAATCGACGACCGCTTGCTCTTCGCCGCTGGGTCCGGGGATCGACATCAGTTCCAACACGAGCTTGAGGGCCCGTTTGGACGTAAACATCCCCGGAGTGAGGGGTACGGACTCGAAGATGGGGGCAGCGGGCTGCGGCCGCTTTGGCCGCGATGCAGTCGTGGGGTTCACAGGATCGTTACCTTCTTTCCTCATAAGGGCTTCCGCCATTTTTTCCTATGTTACGACGAAACGATCCCGCCTTAAAGAGTCCCGACCCGTTTTTGGGCAGATTCCCCCAAGGAGCGGGCATTTCACGGTGAGCCAATCCCCCTGATTGGGCCATTCGACGCCGGCGAGCGTTGCAGTTCGCAGGAACTCGCGCCGGACGTTTGACACCCCTAATTGGCACAAATAGAATCGAGAGTCTGTCATCCAATCGGAGAGTAGCGCGCCGGGCAACATTCCAGCTTATTTGGGAGTGGTGATCGATGAAGAAGGTCGAGATGAAAGTCTACAAAGACCGTCTGCTGACTCTGCGTGCTCGGATGCGGGGCGATGTGACTCAACTGGCCGACGCGGCGCTGAAGAAAAATCGGATGGAGGGGAACGGCGAGACCTCGGCGATGCCGATCCACATGGCCGACATCGGCAGCGATAACTTCGAGCAGGAGTTCACCCTATCCCTCATGGAGAATGAGGAAGATACGCTGGACGCCATCGAAGCCGCCCTGGAGCGCATCGAAGATGGAAACTACGGGGTTTGCGAAGAATGCGCAACCAAGATTCCCAAGACTCGCCTCAATGCGATTCCTTACGCCTCGCATTGCGTCAAGTGCGCTGAAATCGCCCAGCGGGGATGACCCGTCCAGACTGAGCTGCTAGACTCCGGCCCGCCGGCGATTCGTTATTGTGCGAACCGCTCGAAGTACTTCTGTCGATTGGCGGCGCGGATTGCGGCCGGGAGCGAAGCTCATGAATGGCGTTCCTCTTTCCCGTTGGATCACCTTTTGGTCGCTGGCCGTCGTCGGCTGCGCGCTGGATCTGGCCAGTAAACACTGGATGTTCGATTGGCTTGGCATGCCGGGCGGACGGCCGTATTGGATTATTGACGGCATCTTCGGTTTCGAAACGAGCCTGAACGACGGGGCGCTGTTTGGCCTCGGCAAAGGCAAAGTGCTGTGGTTTGCCGCGCTGAGCGTGGTCGCGGCGATCGGCATCAACTATTGGCTGTTCGTAGCCCGCGCGGCGCTCGACCGTTGGTTGACGGTGGCCCTCGGTTGCATCATGGGGGGCGTGCTCGGCAATCTTTATGATCGCCTGGGACTTTGGGCCCCGGCCGGGCTCGATCCAGCGTATGCCCACGCGGTACGCGATTGGATTCTCTTCCGCTACGGCGAATGGACCTGGCCGAACTTCAATCTCGCCGACAGTTTCCTCGTCTGCGGCGCCGGCATGCTCTGCTGGCACGCGTTGCGCACAGAACTCGCTCAGCGCAAGGCCAATGCGCAAGCCGCTGACGGCGCGGCCGAACAGCGCATTGCAGGTGCCTAAAGGATCGGCTATTTCGCCGCGCTCGGCGTCAGCAGCATTTCGCGGAACAGCGGGTCTTTCATGCGACTCGACGAGTTGAAATCGTTGAATCCAATGCGGCAAAACAGCTTGGGCTGAATCCAGACGGCCTCGAGCTTCGAAGGAATGAACGGCCGCTCGCGCTTAAGCTCCTGCATCTGCGCGCTGAGCGAATCGTGTACATCGTCCGGAATGCCGTCGGAAATCTGCGCGACGATTTTCAACTTGCCCTTGAGATCGGTCGCCACGAGCAGCGCGACAAAGTCCTTTGGATTCACCGTCGAGGGAATGTAACCGACGATCACGCATTCGGCCTCGTGCGACCGTTTGGTGGGATCTTCGATCGGCTCTTCTTCGGGCTTGATGTCACCGGCCTTGCCGGCGAAGTCGCCCACCGCGTCTTCCAAGTTGTCGGACGTTGCTTCTTCGCTGCGAGCGCGGCTGGTAATCGCGTTCACCAGGCTCGTCTTACGGCGCGGAGCGGGATCGCCCCAATCGGTCAGCCGCTCCCAGGGAATGCCGCCGATGCACAATGCGCAGATCGCGGCGCCGAGTCCCCAGGTGCCCGTCGCCACGCGACGGAACGATTTCGGCAGCGCAAAGATGCTGGGCTTCCAGATATTGATCGGCCGCAGGATCGGGTCCATGAGTCCGATCGTGGCGTCTTCCGTCGAGGCGAACATGAAGCACACCATATGCGCGGCGACGAAGACGGTGAAACCGCAGACGAGTTGACCGATGGCCCAATAGAATCGCAGGGGGCTCAGCGGATGTGTCGTGAAGCGCACTGCGAGGCTCATCACCAACAGCACCACCAGTCCGCCAACCAACACATAGGCCCATTGCGGAATCTCGCGCAACGTGCCGGCGCTTGGCGCCACGCCGTCGTTGGCTTCATCGGGGTCGAAGTAGGTGCCCAGCTTGGGATAGAAGCCGCAGGTGCGGCACCACGGCATCGGCTCGTCCGGCATCGCCGCGCCGCACTTTGGACAAGGCTCGACGATTTTTGATGGCGCAATCTGCGCGAGGAGATTCGCGTCGAGCGTCAACTCGGGCGCTTCGTTTGCCGCGGCATCCGCGCCAAACGCTTGTCCCGACGCGTCTTGTTCATCGTCCAATAACTGGGGTGTCGCCGCCATGCCGTATCCTCCCGCGCTGCGTTGATTCCAACAAATAAACTGGGGCGCGAAAGTGTAGGTCACGGCGGGATGTTCGAAACGGCTGGAAATTCCGCATAATCGGCCAGGTCGCGACGACCATGCCCCGTCGCATTGTCCGCGCAATTGATCGGTCCTATACTGACCAGCGGAGGACATTCTTATGAGCACCGTATTAAGCGTCGAGTTGCCGGAAGAGATTATGGAGTTCGTCCGCGTCGAGGCGGCCGCCAACGGAATGGGCGAAGCGCAGGAGTATGTGATCGAATTGTTGCGCAAGGAGCGCGTGCGGAAGATTCGCGAATACATCGCCGAGGCCATCGAAGAGGGATTGCAAGGCGAGTCGCGGGAGATGACCGAGGCGGATTGGGAGGCGTTGCGGCAAAGAGTTCGCGAGCGCAGTCGTGCCAATGGAGAACAGCCATGAATGTGCGTTGGCTGCCCAAATCGAGCGCCGACCTCGTGACACACGTCGATTTTCTAACGGACCAATTGCCAGCCGCCGCTTATCGCTTCTTGGAATCTGTTGAGAAAACGTGCGCGATCATCGTGTCGTCGCCATTCATAGGTTCGGTTGTTGACGCCCTCCGCCCGCATCACGACGGGATCCGCGTATGGCCGGTGCCGCATTTTCGCAGTTACTTGCTGCTTTATCGACCGGTGAACGACCGAATAGAAATCGTGCGACTATTGCACGGCGCTAGCGATTGGGAGGCGCTCGATCTTTAGCTCATACCGTGCGGGCAAGCTCATGCCCGCTCAACCGGAAACGCCATCACGTCCTGGATGCATTTCACGCCAGCCGCGAGCATGACCGCGCGGTCGAAGCCCAGCGCCACGCCGCAGCCGGCCGGTAGGCCTGCGTCCATCGCCGCCAGGAGGCGGCTCTCCTCAGGCAGCGCCTGTTTGCCGTCGCGCAGTCGGGCGGTGTTTTGCGCTTGATTGCGCGCGCGGAGCGCCGCGGGATCGGTTAGTTCGTGATAGCCGTTGGCCAATTCGACGCCCTGGTAGAACATCTCGAACCGCTCCGCAACCGGGGGATCGCCTTCGCGCACTTTCGCGAGCGCCGCCTGCGTTGCGGGATAGTCGTAGATAATCGTGGCGCCGGGTCGTCCGAGCTTTGGTTGCACCAACTCGGTGAACAATAATTCCAACCAGGCGTCGCGATCCTCCCCGAGGGAGTCTGGCGCGACCACGTTATGCGCTTTCGCTGCGCCGGAGAGCTCTTCAATCGATGCGCGATGTGGATCGACGCCCACCTGCTCCAGGAACGCGTCCGCATAGGTGCGCTCGCGCGCCACGCCGGATTGATAAAAGTGCTCGAAGAAATCCGCTAGCAATTGCCGCCCCGACGCGTAGACGTCGCCCACGCGGTACCATTCGACCATCGTGAACTCAGGATTGTGCAACGGCCCGACCTCGCCGGCGCGAAACGCCCGGGTAATCTGGTAAATCCCCGTCATCCCGGCCGCCAGCAGCCGTTTCATGCCGAACTCCGCCGACGTCTGCAGGTACATCGTCGGCCCGCGCTCCGGTGCGCGCGGATCGCCGTAGAGCGTCGTCGTCAGCGGATCGAGATGGCGATCGACGACGATATCGGCGGAGAGGATCGGCGATTCGACTTCGATGAACTGCCGGCGGGCGAAGAAATCGCGGACGCGCGCGAGGAGGGAACCCCGGGCTTCGAGGAGTTCATTCGACGCGATGGGTAAGTAATCGCTGGTCACATGCCCTCGGAGCGTTAGCGCCCCTTCCCGCAGCAATTCTTGAACATCTTCCCGCTCCCACAGCGACAGCGTCGGTTTTCCTTTGCCCTGGCGGAGCCTGTGGCTCGTTTCCGCTTCGCGTGCGCCGAAAAGGTCTTTGGCGAGTATTCGTCACTCGGTTTCCGGGACGAGATCACTTTGAGCTCGTGATCGCCGTTCGGCGAAGCGTAGCGGATAGCCGATGCGCCGCCACTTGCAAAGCACATTCGAATCAGTGGCGCGGGATCGAAGTCCTCGGCATCGGCGCATTCCTCGATCACGCGCAGCCACTCGTCTTTCACGTCATCATCCGGAGGCCCGAACGGCAGCGGCGCCCCGGTAGTCGTCACGAAATCGCCGAAATCCAGCAGCCTGGTCGCCACCAGCATTCCGGGCTCGGCGGTGTTGGAGAACCCAACATCGGCCAGAAATCGCGATTCCTCCGCAAACATGTCGTAAATCTGGCAGCCGACACCCGACGCAAGTTCAAGCACGACGATCATCGTGTACCTGGCCCTTCGCATCGCCTCCAGGTTGGTCGACTCGTCCGATCCTGGCAAAGGCGGGAAGTCGATCGCGTATTGCTCCACGGCGTTGTGGCCGCGAACAAAAACGTCGTAGATGCAATAATCCATCAGCGCCGACATTTCATTTTCGTCGCCAAACATGATCGCCTTGCCTTGGAGCATGCCCAGGCGATGAGCGCCGCGATTGAGCGACTCGTGCGGGAGTCGGGCGAAGATGGCGTTGTTCAATCGATAGCGCGCGGCATGAAGGCGTCGGTGGCGATCGGCCACGTCCGGCACATGCGAGGTCCCACGAAGCGCGTTGGTCAGAACATCCAGAAGTCCCATCGTTCACTTCCTTGCAATAGACTGCTGCTACGCGCGCTCGGCGGACTACACATCCAAATTCCGCACCTCGAGCGCATGTTTCTCGATGAACTCGCGGCGCGGTTCGACTTTGTCGCCCATCAGGACGCGAAACAGTTCGTCGGCGGCGCCGGCGTCTTCCATGCGGATCTGGCTGAGCGTGCGGTTGTTGGGATCGAGCGTGGTGTCGCGCAATTCCTCGGCGTTCATTTCGCCGAGACCTTTGAAGCGCGTGATCGAAAGACCGCGTTCACCGGCGGCTCGAATCGCGGACAGCAGCCCGCGCAAATCCTCCAGGCCGGTCACGCTCTCCCCGCGACGCAGTTGGTAACGGGCGTCTTGACGGCCGGTGCGCTGTTGCGGGATCAGCGATTGAATGTCGAAGCCCATCGCGGCCAGGTCGGCGAGATGCTTGTTGAGCGAGCGGACTTCGTGCAACTCGATGACGTGTAACCGCTTGCCCGGCAGCAACTCGTCCTCGGCCTTGCCATTGCCTTCGTGGCCGTCGGCCTCGGGTTTCTCGGCGGGTTGATTCGCCGCAAGGAACGTGTCGAGTTGTTCGCGCGTGGTGAACCAGAACTCTTGCGCGCCTTGAAAGGCGTGATAAATCGGTAACAGGCCGGTCTCCGGATCGCGCCGCGCGGCGTGCGCCCGGAGGCTGATGCCGCGCTTTTCGAGGGCGATCAACGATTCTTCCAACGATGCCAATACGCGGGCGAGCTTGGCCATTGCTTCGCCTTCGATGCGACGATCTTCGCCGGGCTCGAAGACTGCGTCGGTCAAACCGAGCGAAAGGAGCCGCTCCTTCATTTCCTCTTCGGTCTGCACGTAGTGCGTGTCGCGTTTCGATTTCACGCGGAACAACGGTGGCTGCGCGACGTACACGAGACCCGCGGTCACCAGGTGATACATCTGCCGGTAGAAGAACGTCAGCAGCAGCGTGCGGATGTGCGAGCCGTCGACGTCGGCGTCGGTCATGATGACGATTTTGTTGTATCGCCGCTTCTGCAAGTCGGCGTCCTCACCGATGCCAGTGCCGATCGCGGCGATGATGCTGCGCACTTCCTCGTTGGCGAGCACCTTGTCTTCGCGCGACTTGAACGCGTTGATGATTTTACCGCGCAACGGGAGGATCGCCTGGTATTCGCGCAACCGGCCGCCTTCGGCGCTGCCGCCGGCCGAATCGCCTTCCACCAGGTACAACTCGCACTTGGCGACTTCCTTGCTGGTGCAATCGCGCAGCTTGCCGGGCAAGCCGCCGCCAGCCAGCGCGCCTTTGCGATCGCGCATCAATTGCTTCGCCTTGCGGGCCGCTTCCCGCGCCTCGGCCGCAAGTAAACCCTTGTGCGCGATGATCTTCGCCGTCTTGGGATTCTGTTCGAGGTACTTAGCAAGAAAATCGCCGACCGCCGAATTGACAATGCCTTCGACTTCGCCGTTACCCAGCTTCGTCTTGGTTTGCCCTTCGAATTGAGGTTCCGGCACGCGGCAGGCGATCACCGCGGTGAGCCCTTCGCGGAAATCGTCGCCGCTCGGCACGAGGTCCTTGAAGTAGCCTTCCTTCTTGCCATAGGCGTTGAGCGTGCGCGTGAGGGCGGCGCGGAAACCGCTCAAGTGCGTGCCACCTTCGGTCGTGCTGATGTTATTGACGTAGGTGTGGACGTTCTCGGTGAATTCCGTGCTGTATTGCAGCGCCACTTCCATGCCGACGCCCTCATACTCGCCGGCGATATACACCACGTCATTGTGCGCGGCTTCCGTGGAGCGGTTCATATGCTCGACGAATTCGATGATGCCGCGCTCGTAATGGAAAGATTCCCCTTCGCCGGAGCGTTCGTCCTTGAAATGAATCCGTAAGCCACGGTTCAAAAATGCGAGCTCTTGGAGCCGCCGATGGAGCGTGCTGTAGTTGAACTTCGCATTGGCAAAGATCTCCGTATCAGGCTTGAAAGTGGTCTTCGTGCCACGTTCGCTCGAAGCGCCGGTGCGGCGGACGTCGCCTTTCGGCACGCCCCGTTCGTACTCCTGGTAGTACGCCGAGCCGTCGCGGCAGACTTCGACTTCGCACCACTCGGAGAGAAAATTCACCACGGTCACGCCGACGCCGTGCAGACCACCGGAGGTTTGATAGGCGCCCTTGCTGAACTTGCCGCCGAACTTGAGCACCGTCATCACGCCTTGCAGCGTGGAGAAGCCCAAGTCGGGATGGACGTCGACGGGAATGCCGCGGCCGTCGTCGGTGACGGTCACGGAGCCGTCCGGATTGATCGTTACATGGATCGCCGTGGCATAGCCGGCCATCGCCTCGTCGACCGAGTTGTCGACGACTTCATAGACCATGTGATGCAGCCCGCGCGCGTACGTATCGCCGATGTACATGCTCGGCCGTTCGCGGACGTGCTCCAGGTCGCTGAGATGTTCCAGGTCCTTGCCGGAGTAATCTTCGGAACCGCGCCGCGCTTCCAACATCTTCGGCGGTTCGGGCGGCGCGCCGTCAGCGGGTAGCTCCGGGGAATTCTCGCGATCGTCTGTGTCTGCCATTCCTGTTGTTTCCCAAATGTGGACGCCGGCTTGAGCGGCCAGGTTCTGGCATCGCCCGTCGTCAGATGCGGGAGAACGCGCTTAACGCGGCGTCTCACCGTCGACCTTGCCGACCTTAAATCGCAAATCCTTGATCTTTTCTTGCGGCAACTCTTGTCGCAGTTTCGTCAACAGCGCCGCCTTTTGAAACGTGAGTTCCTGCAGGAGCGCCGAATTGGCGACCTGCACTTCGAACATGCCGCGTTTCACCTGACCCGCGCGGGTGAATCGTCCAATCGCCTCTCCGGCCGCCACGTGCCAAGCCAACGCATACGCCTCGCCGGCAAGCACGCGCGTGTACCCATGCCGGGAATCCAACTCCCTGAGTACATCACCAAATTGCGACGGCCGTGGCATAACAATTCTCTTTCTTTACCGCAGAGACGCAGAGCAGAATTTCGAATTTCTAAATCAGCATGACGAATCAAATCTGAATGACTGAATGTCGAATGAAGGAATCTGATGGGACGAAGATCTCGCTTAGAAGCACTTCGTCATTCGACATTCGGATTTGATTCGTCATTCGGATTTAGAAATTCGTCATTCCCCCCCCTGCGTCTCCGCGCCTCCGCGGTTCAAAACGGATTATTTTTCTCTCGCCAGCGGCATGATCACGTAGTTGTAGCCGTCGTCCGTGAGCAGCAATCCAGCCGCTTCGCTGTCTTTGATGTCGAAAGTGATGGTCTTTTCCGGATCGAGCACGCGGAGGAAGTCGCTGATGAACCTCGGGTCAAGCGTGATGCCCACTTCGCTGCCGGAGTAGTCGATGGGCAATTCCACGCGGGCCTGGCCGGCGTCGGCGGCGCGGGCGGCCAGAATCAGGCGACCGTCCGCGAAGCTGAAATCGATGCCCCGGCTTTCTTCGCTCGTGACGATCGCCGCCTGTCGCACGGCCGAATGGAATGGGCCGACGACGAGGTTGATCTTGTGCGCATTGCGCTGGGGGACGACGTCACGCCAACGGGGGAACCGTCCTTCGACCAAGCGGGAGTAGATCGTGATCCGCCCGCAACGCACCAGCACGTCGTTGCCGCGGGCCGCGATATGCACTTCGGCGTCCGGTTCCGTCAAGGTCCGCTCGATGAGCTGCATCGCCTTGCTGGGGACGATGGTCATGCCTTCCGAGGTGTGGTGATCGCCGACGCTCGTGGCGGGTCCTTCCATCTTCGCCAGCCGACGGCCATCGGTGCCGACGGCCGTAATCTTGTCGGCCGCGAACTCCAACAACACGCCGCCGAGCGCGTAGCGGCTGCTTTCGTTATCGGTGGCGAACACCGTGCGGCGGATCAGTTCGCGGACCAACCGCGCCGCGGCAGTTTGATAGCGTGTTTCGTTGAATTCGACGACGCTCGGGAATTCATGCGGATCGGCGGCTGGAAGTTTGAACTCGCTCCGATCGCCGCGCACTTGGATGCTTTGCCCGTCCGATTCGATCCGCAGGTTGGCGTCGGAGCTCTCACTGAGGATCGAGCCGAAGCGGCCGACCGGTAACAGGACGCTGCCGGGCTGTTCGGCGTCGACGCCGGCGAGATCGATGCGAATGCCGATTTCCAGATCGGTGGCCAGCAACGTGGCGCGATCGGCTTGGACTTCCAGCTTGACGTTTTGCAGGATCGGCTTGGGGCTGCGCGTCGGCGCGACGTTGCGTGCGACCTGCCAGGCGGCCAAGAGTTTTTCACGATCGCAGGTGATCTTCATGGAAACGAAATCCGTCTGGGGTGACCAGGAAACACGTCGAACCGTCGCGGCGAGTGTTTCTCTTTCTGAAATAGTTTTTTAAACAGTAGTAGCAATAAGAGGAGGCCGATCGACTGTCGATGGTTGTGACATCGTTGCACTAACCACCGTGTGTGTTGGCATTTCCATCGACACGCGTCACTCCTTTTCGTCGTGGAAAATCCGTCACCTTGCTGACGATTCCCGGTTCGATCCCGGTCGATGCCTGGCACGACGAATCCCTTCGAGCATTGCTGTTGTTCGTCGTGTCGATATCAGGCGATTTCAAGAACCGCTCGCGAACAGGTTCTCCACGGCACTGCGTCCATCGACGCTTACGTCCTCCCTGAACTCCTGGGGTCAACGAGTAGCGCCCAATGTGGCGCGAATTTCATCCACCGCGCGTCGGGTTTCCCCGTCGTGCGCGGTCAGTTCCTCCGTGCGGCGGCAGGCATGCAACACCGTCGTATGGTCGCGCCCGCCGAAGTACGCGCCGATTTGTTCCAAGCTCGCGCCGGTCATTTGCCGCGCGAGCCACATCGCGGCGCCGCGCGCGGCGACGACGGTTTTTCTGCGGGATTCGCCGCGCAATAACGTCAACGGCATCGCGAATTGCCGGGCGGTGGCCGCGGCAATTTCGCGCAGGCCGATTTTCTGCATGCCCCCGCGTTGTTCCAAATAGGCCTGCACTGCGGCAGAGTCGATTTCCGCGCCGCCGCTTACGGTATGCAGGTAGGTGACCGCTCCGATCAACGCTGTCGGGGCGTCCACCAACTCCGCGGCGAGGCGGCCAAACGCCGCATCGGTGATTCGCGCGCCTTTGCTTTCGGCGACGGAACGCAGAATTGCTTCTCGCGCCGGAACTTCCGGCAATGACATCCGCAGCGTGAGGCCTGCCGTCAGTCGCGCGAGCAACCGTTTGCTAAAGCCTTTCGTGCGAGCATGCGCCGCATGGGAAATCAAAATCGCTTGCCGGCCCTCGGCGACGAGAAAATCGAGCGAGCGCGTCAACTCGTCTTGTGCCACTTCTTTGCCGGCGAGATGTTCCAAGTCATCCAGCACGAACAACTGCGCAGTGCGATGGCGATCGCGCCAGGCGGAAACGTCGTCGGCCTCGACCGCTTCGCCGAGTTCCTGGGCGTACTCCGCGGCGGCGACGTAGTACACGCCAGCCTTGCCGAGGCAGCATCGCAAGCTATCGCAGATCGCCCGCATCAGATGCGTTTTGCCAACGCCGCTTGGTCCCTGCAAGATGATCGGGTTGTACAGCGGAGCGCCGCCGGCCAGCAGGGCGGAGTATGTCTCCTCCAGGCTCACCACCAGGCGCGTTTGTTCCGCGCCGAGGATCAAATTCCCGGGCAGTGCCGGTTCCAACAAACCGTGCGACGGCTGCTCGTTCAGGGCGAGACCGTCCCCCCAAGATGTAGCTGCGGCGACGGAGGGCACGGCGGCAATGAACCTCGAAATTCAACGGCCGGCCGACCCATTTCAAGCCATGGAAACTGGCCCGTTCCGTGGGTCGGCGACGAGCCGGAATTATAGCGAATTTGGATTCGGTTCGCGAGGCGTTCAGGTAATCTTTTCAACTACTTTTGCGTGATCGCAAGTCCTTGACGTTTTTCACGATACGTTCACAGGCCGCGTCGACTTCCGCGGCCGTCGTGGTGAGCCCGAAACTGAACCGCAACGCGCTACCCAAAACCGGGTCCGAGGCGCCCATCGCCATGAGCACGTGCGAAGGATCACTCGACCCGCTGGCGCAGGCCGAACCGGTCGAACAAGCGACGCCGGCCAGGTCCAAGGCGACGACCAGCATCTGCCGATCGACCCCCAAAAAGGATAGGTTCGACGTATGTGGGGCCCTTGCCGCCCCGACGCCGTTGACGACCACGTCCGGCACCTGGGAGAGCAGTGTCCTTTCGAACTGATCGCGCACTACTTCCAAACGAGCCGGGATCTCCGGCCGGTTGATCGCCAACTCCAGCGCCGTTTGCATCCCGACGGCCAACGTGACCGACTCCGTCCCAGGACGCAGGCCGGCTTGCTGGAACCCGCCGAAATGGATCGGCTGTAGTGGGGCTCCATGTGACAGGATCAAAACGCCCACGCCGCGCGGCCCGCCGAGTTTGTGAGCGGTGGCCGTCAACGCCGTGACGCCCAGTTCCGCGAAGTTGACCGGCAGCTTGCCGACCGCCTGCACTGCGTCGGTGTGGAGTGGCACGCCAGCGGCCTCGCAGATCATGGCCGCCTCGCGGACCGGTTGAATGGCGCCGGTTTCATTGTTCACCAGCATCAGGCTCACGACCCGCGTCTCGGGCCGAAGCACGTCGGATAGCTGATCGATCCGCGCGACTCCGTTTTTGTCGACTGGCAATCGATCGACGGTAAATCCGCGCCGTTCCAAATGCTCCGCCGCGCCGAGCACGCTGGGATGCTCAATCGCCGAGACAATCACGTGCCCCGGCGGATTTCCAGCGAGACCGATCAAGGCGAGATTGTTGGATTCCGTCCCGCCGCTCGTGAACAGCACCTGGTCGGCGCGATGGGAATCGGTCCTCGCGCCGAGTAGCCGCGCGATGGTTTCCCGTGCTGTTTCGAGCCGCCGCCGCGCCCGCTGGCCGAACTGGTGTTGGCTGGCGGGATTGAGAAACCCCTCGGCATCGCACGCCCGCATCGCCTCGGCCACGACAGGGTCGAGGGGCGTGGTGGCATTGTGGTCGAGGTAGATGGGGGGCATGGGACTACAACCACAACTCCAGCCGCCCGTCGAACAAGTCCGGGATGGCCCGTTCGATGATGGCTTTCGCGTGGCTGGCGTGGTAGCGCGTGCTGAGGTGGGCGGCGATGATTTTTTCGTTCTTGAACTTTTCGCGCCGCGCCACGACGTCGTCCAAGTGAATGTGACCGAACTTGTGGATCTTTTCTTTGCGATGCGTTGGCGCGACGAACGTCATCTCCATGATCAATACCTGGGCCTCATACATGGCCGGGTTCTGATCGAGGCCTGGCGGCGAGCTGTCGCCCAGATAGGCCAGACGCGGAACGCGGCGCTCCTCGGTCACTTCCGTGCCGCCCAGCCGCAGGTCGCGAATCTGGTCGCCGGCCAGGTGTTGAAACTCTGTCTTGAGCTTCCGGCGACGTTCCCAGACGACGAACCCCAGCGACGGCACCGTGTGCGTCGTGGCGTGGGCCGTCACGACATGCTCGCGGGAGAGCTCGAATTCATCGCCGGGCTTCACCGGAATCAGATTGCACGGCAGCCGGCCGCGATCGAGTCGCGAGACGAGTTTGAGCAGCTTGTCGACCGTCTCGACCATGTGCTCCGGCATGTAGATCGTCGGCGGGCTCATCTTCATCATCCGCCGCCGGGCCACGTACACCGGCAGCGCCGCCACGTGGTCCAAATGCCCATGCGAGACGAACCAGGTCTCCGTCGCCATAAACGCCCAGGGCTGCGCGCCGAGATCGAAGCCGACCTTCAACTCGGGAATCCGCCAATAAGTCTGCACCGCGGCGCGGGAATAGCCCTCGATGGTGAGGTCCTTATGGACGAGCGTCTTGACGGGGAGGTTTTTGAGCATGGACCGGGTGGGACGGAACGAGGCGGAAACCTGTTAGTTTACGGGACTGGAATCGGCGAAGATACGGGGCCGGCCGCCTGGGAGTGATTCACGTTCTACGTCGCAAGTCGTTAGACTTTGGGAATGGATCAAAACCCGTACAAATCGCCGCAGTGCGGAGGATCGAAGAATCACAATGGCGTTTTTCGGCCCTACGCCAAGGTTGCAATGCTTGGTCTAGCGGCGTTCTTTGTGGTGTTCGGCAGCTACTGCACAATTGTCGCGATCGTGGCAAGACGGAGTGATTTCAGGATTCCGGTGGCGCTCTCTGCCGCGGCTTCAATCGCAATTGGTATTGGACTGTTCTGGTTGGCTCGTAGACGTCAGCGCTAGGCGCTCATTGCCGTTTCGCTACCATCGAATGGAGGCGCGGATTTGCGAATACGTTCACTTCACTTTGCACGGAGGCCTAGCCCATGCCGGAGTTGCCGGAAGTCGAGACCATGCGGCGGGGGATCGCCGCGGTGTTGGGGAGCGTGATTGGCGACGTCGAGCGCTTCGCGCCGGATTACCAGCCGATCACCATTGCGCCGGAATGGCCGAAGTTTTGCCGCCGATTGCGCGGGAAACGGATCATCGGGCTCTCGCGGGCAGGCAAACGCGTCGTGCTCGATCTCTCTGACGAGCACCGCTTGGTGATCGAACCGCGGATGACCGGGCTAGTGCTGGTGGCCGAACCGCCGAATCAGGAGCACTTGCGGTTGCGGCTTTCGTTGCGCGGCGGCCCAGTCTCGCACCTGATGTATTGGGACCGGCGCGGCCTTGGCACGGTGCGGTTGATGACGGTCGGCGAATTCGAGGAACGTCTCGGGCCGGAAATGCTTGGGCCGGACGCGTTGGAGATCACGTCGACCGATTTGCGCGAACGGTTGTGTGCGAGCCGCCGGGCCATCAAGGTCGCGCTCCTGGACCAGCGGGCCGTAGCGGGCATCGGCAATTTGTACGCGTCGGAGATTTTGCATCTGGCGCGCGTTCATCCCGCGCGGCGATGCGATCAGATCACGCGCATCCAGTGGGAACAAATTCACATCGCCATGGTGAAGGTACTGCACGAGGCGATTCTGTACGAAGGCTCCACGTTGTCCGACGGCACCTACCGCAACGCCCTCAACAAGGCGGGCGGCTACCAGAACGAGCACCGCGTGTACGATCGCGCGGAGAAAAAATGCCGCACCTGCGGCGCGGCGGAGATCGTCCGCATTGTCCAGGCGCAACGCTCGACGTTCTTCTGCCCGGCGTGTCAACCGAAAGGGTCTGTGGGAATTAAACGTCGACCCCGTTGAAACGCGGAGGCGTGGAGACGCAGAGGGGGAGAATGAGTAGCGGACGCGCGTAGGCTTCGTCAGAATATAGTTTATGGCAGACGATGTGGAGTTCATCTCGCGGATTCACGATTCCGGCGCGGCATTTGTCCTGGCAGCGACCGGTGGCGGGTCGTTGGCGATGGGCCGGCTGCTGACCGTGCCGGGGGCTTCGCGGGGTGTGCTCGAAACGGCGGTGCCGTATTCCCCGGCGGCGCTACGGGCTTGGTTGCGCGCCACGCCTGAGCACTATTGCGAGCCAGCGACCGCGCGGTTGATGGCCATGGCCAGTCTTGCCCGCGCGCGGGAATATGCCGCGGCCGAGGGCATCGCGTCGCGCCTGTTTGGCGTCGGTTGCACGGCGAGTTTGGCCAGCGACCGGCCGAAACGCGGAGCGCATCGGGCGCATGTGGCGTGGCAATCGATCGATGCGACGGTCACGTTTTCACTGGAGCTGGAAAAGGGCGCGCGTAGCAGGGCTGAGGAAGAAGCGCTGGTGGCGGATCTCGTTTTGAATGCCATCGCGGACGGCGCGGGTATTTCCGATCGATTGGCGCTTGCGCTGAGCGATTCAGAAAACGTTGTCGAACGACGCACGACGGCGCCACGAGCTTGGAGTGAACTCGTGTTTGGCGATGGAGAGCCGGTGGGCGTTGGCCCGGCGACACGCGAGGCGCCGGCGCTGTTTCCGGGCGCGTTCCATCCGATCCATGACGGGCACCGGGGCATGGCGGAAGTCGCGCAGCGCAAGCTGGGGCGGCCGATTCAGCATGAACTTTCGGTGCGCAACGTCGACAAGCCGCCGCTCGATTTTACGGAAATCGAAGATCGGCTCGCGCAGTTCCGCGCAGGGGAACCGGTCTGGCTCACTGCCGCTCCGACATTTGTGGAAAAGGCGAGACTCTTTCCCGGCGCGACGTTCGTCGTCGGGCTGGACACGGTCGTGCGCATCGGCGCGGCCCGGTATTACGGTGACAGCCAGCCGGCACGCGATGCTGCCATCGCGGAACTGGCGCGGCTGGGCTGCGGGTTCCTGGTGTTCGGACGCAAAGCGGGCGATCGATTCGAAACGCTCGCCGACGTGGAGTTGCCGCCGGCGTTGAGAAAACTCAGCCGCGAAGTGCCGGAAGCAGAATTCCGCGCGGATATTTCGTCGACGGAATTGCGGCGAAGTAGCCGCTAACGGCATGGCAGCCGACTACGGCACCTGGAACGTCGACTGCGTTTTGACGATCGCGTAGTCGTCCGGGAAGGTGTGGAAGGCCTGGATGGTGAGTTGCTTGTTGCGGTGTTCGACGTTGATGTAGCTCAACGCTCCGAGGGCCATCCGGCCGCTGGAATCGAAGCGGTGGAGCATGCCGCGGCGTTTGCTGTCGTGGCACAGCTCCTGCTGAAACAGGTAAAACATCCGCGGATCGACCGGTTCCAGCGAGAAAGTCATCCCGTAGGTGGCGCCTCCCCGGCATTCCATCTGCTCGGTCCGGTCGCCGTTGAGCCGGTAATTCATGATCCGCCGGCGTACCGGCAGCGGATGATGGGCGGCCGTGGCCACCTCGGTCAGCGTGATGCCATGATAGCGCCAGGTGACGACATGGCCGGCGCTCGTGATGCTGATCGTGGCCTCGTAGTCGCCGCGCTGGACGGTCCGCGTGGTGTGTATCTCAAACAGCTCGGGATGGAGTGCACGTCCATAGAGATTGAAGACCAATTCCGCGACCTTGGGCCGAACCGATAACACGAGTAGTCCTCAACCTGTCAGCGCTTATCAAAGGCGTGCGACCTATCGCCGCACGTGGAGTACGTCACTGCCACGAGTCGCATTATACGCCAGGCAAGCCAACGACACCAAGGGAGTTTTCAAGGTGATGTCGACGGCCAGAAAACATTCTTGAATCCGCACTTGACAAGTGCCAATGATCGAGTTCAACGATCAACCGCGAGAACGATTGCGCGCTCCCATTCTCCGCGAGACCGCTCTCGATCGCGGCGAAAAATGCGGTACGATGCGCGCATGAGCGGCAATGTCGAAGAAGCGTATCAGCGATTGTTCGCGGCCTACGGGCCGCAACATTGGTGGCCGGCGGAAACGCCGTTCGAAATGATGGTCGGCGCGGTGCTGACGCAGAACACCAATTGGTCCAACGTCGCCAAGGCGCTCGAAAACCTGCGCGAAGAAGGGCTGCTCGACGCGGCGGCGCTGCATCGATTGCCCGCGGAAGAACTCGCCGAGTTGATTCGGCCCGCCGGCTACTACCGGCTCAAAGCGGGGCGGCTCAAACGGCTGTTGGACCTGTTGTTCGATCGCTTCGACGGGTCGCTGGACGAAATGTTCTCGCGATCGCTGGATGACTTGCGCGAGTTGCTGCTCAGCGTAAACGGCATCGGCCCGGAAACCGCGGATTCGATTCTTCTCTATGCGGGCAAATACCCGACGTTCGTCGTCGATACCTACACGCATCGCGTTTTCAAACGGCACGCCTGGATCGAGGACGAAGCCGACTATCACACGCTGAAAGACTCGATCGAAGCCGGCCTGGAACGCTCCGCGCCGTTGTTCAACGAGTATCACGCCTTGCTCGTCAAAGTCGGTAAAGAACATTGCGGCCCGAAACCGCGCTGCGAAGGTTGCCCATTGCAAGAACTACTGCCGCCCGGCGGGCCGCACGAACCGGCGCCTTTCGAGTAGGTCAGGCACCGCCGACGAAGTCGAAATCGCGGCACAAGAATTTGACGATTCAACGTCCATCGTCAGCGCGAGAAATGTGCCTGACAAGGATGCGACGTCGTTCCCGTCAGGCACGTCGCTTGCCACTCACTTGGATGTGGCGGCGGTTGACATGATTCGCACGCCGCGGTGCTTCGTCGGCGGTGCCTGACCTACGAAAGGCGCTTCAAATCCCCATCCGCGAAAGGGCATCGATCACGCTGCCCAATAGCCCCGAAAGTTGCGGGTGCGTTTCTTCGAATTCCCGCGCCGCGGTCGTGAGCCGGCTAGGGAGCGCCGTGATCGATGGCTCGGGCGCTCCGCCGGCTTGTTGGCGGCGCAGCGTCGATTGGATTTCCTCTAGCGCCTCCGAGAGCATCGTGCGTACGTCGGCGTCCGCCGGATCGAGGCGTTCCAACTCCGCGTGGAGTTCGCCCAGGGTCTGTTTTAGCTTCGCGAGGTCTTCGGTGCTCATAGTGCTATTGTAAGTGCGCGGAGCAAATACACCAACCCGAAGCGCCAGCGAGGGGGAGAGGACTTCGACTTCAGCGCGATGTTGCGCTGAGATGGAGCGTCCGTTCCCCCTCGCTGGCGCTTCGGGTTGGTATCACCTCCCTACGCCCGGCATCTCCGCGGCGCGGAGATTTCGGAACGAGAGATCGGTCGTCGGGTCGTGTCCTTGGATGATCAGCGTGCCGGCGGCGCGGCGGAGGCCTTCGCGCGGGTTGTCGCTGGCCGGGCGCGTGTCGGTCCAATCGCTCACCGGGTACCCGTTCACCCAGGCCGCCATGTGATCGCCGGAGACGACTAGCGTCATGGGGAACCAGGTGAAATCATCCGCCGCCACCTTGCGGGCTTTTTGCCGGCGATAAAACGCGCCGGTGCCGAAGTCCGTCGGCTGTGTGCGATCATCGTTCTGATAGCCGTTCTGAATCTGGCACTCGTAGCCCTGCGTCACTTCGCCCGGGATGCTGCGAAAGAAGACGCCGGAGTTGAGATGTTTTCCGTTGGAGAATACTTCGAGTTGCAACGTGAAATCGGCGAACTGCCGAGCGCTTTCGAGTTGCCCCGGGCCGTTCTTGACGTTGAGCTCTCCGGCCGGCGTGACCGAGAACACGCTGGCCTTGCCGGGATACGGTTTCCAGCCGGTGAGGTCCTTGCCGTTGAAGATCGATTCTAATCCCAGCGGCTTGAGCTTGATGTTGCGGAACTCGACCTCGCCCATGTTGAGCTGCAGGCCGATCCGCCCGCGCGGCACCGGCGCGGGGTCGGTGTAATCGAGCACCGTTTCGCCGTCGATCTTGACGACCAGATGGGCCCCTTCGGCGGTAACTTCGTAGCTATGCCAGTCGCTGGTATCGATGGCGGGCGTCGACGCCTTTTGCCGGTTCACAAACCCGCCGGTGTAGAACGGGCTCAAATCCGGCGCGGCAATGTTCAGTTCATAGCAATCCTTAGCAGGCTCGGTCGGCGCGAGCGGTGTGCGGAGAAAGATGCCGGAGTTGGTCGTTTTCGGGGCTCGGAAATCGCACTTGAAAATGTAGTCGGCGAATTCGCTTGTCGTGCAGAGCAATCCTTTCTCGCCCTTCGTGACGCGAATCGCGCTGTCGCGGACTTCCCAATCGGCCTTCGAGGTCGGCGTCCAACCGTAGAGCGTTTCGCCATCGAAGAGCAGCACCCAGCCGTCGGCCAGTTCCTCCGGCGACAGCGCGTTCAATTCCGCGGCTGCGGCGCCACGTCCGAGCGCCAGTCCAAGCAGCAATCCAATGAACAACCGAGCAGGGGGAAGGTATCGCATGGGGGCGTCGTCAATCGCGGGACGAAGTGGGTTCGCGCATTTGCTCCGGGCACCCGATGATGATACCCTGAAATCGCGCCGCAAGGCACCTGGGCGGCGCGATGTTTTCGGCCGTTTGCCGTACTTCGCCAAGAGCGTCGAAAATGGATCGCGTCGCTGCCTATGCCGAACTAACGCGGGAACTTGCCCGGTGGAGGGCGTTGGATTACTCGCAACTTTGTGAACATGTCGGGGCACTTCCTTCGGAACGCCGTTATCAGCATGCCGGCGCGGAATACCTCATCGAAGTGCGCGTGCGGAGCTCGCCGTCCGATGAGCGGAGTCTGATTATCGAAGCGACCGCATGCGATGCCAACTGGTTCGCGAACGCGAGAATTGATGAGTCAGTGATTGTCACCAACCCTGAGCCTTGAACTCGGCGAGACGAGGCTTTCAAATAAAACAGGGCGGCCAGCGCGAATTCCGTTCGCGCCAGGCCGCCCATTCAGCGGTGGAGGTGAGGCAAGTGCGGTTGCAGACCTTCGGTCGGACGGGTGGCACGGTCCGGAGACCGTGCCACAACAAGTCCTGGGATCTTCCGCCCACTGAAAACTGAACACTGAAAACTTCAAACTCCCCCACTACTGAAACAACTGCGGCGCGAACTCATTCAGATAATTCCGCCAGTTGATCCACGTGTGGCCGCCGGTGCTTTCGACGAAGACCGGGTTGAAGCCGTGCTTTTTGAACAGCTCGACTGTTTCCTTCGTGCGCGGCATCAGGAAGTCGTCCATGCCGGTATTGAGCCAGAGGAGTTTCAGCCCTTCCTTGCCGGACGCGCTGGCGAGCGCTGCGGCGTTTTCCTTTTCCCATTCTTCCGTGTTGCGGAGGAACACGCCGGAGCTGAATACGCCGACGTAGGCGTAGTCGTCGATATTCTTGAGCGCGACGTTCAACGTCTGCGCGCCTCCCATCGAAAGGCCGGCGATCGCGCGATCCTTGCGGTCGGTCAGTACGCGGTAATTCCTTTCAATGTAGGGACGGACATCTTTGGCGAAATCGTCTTCAAAGGCGTTGTTGCCCAGGCTCGGGCGGCCGTCCGACGACGGAGGGGGTGGCGCGCCGAAGCTGAACGGACCGGTATGCCCGGCCGGCATGACGACGATCATCGGCTTGGCATTGCCGGAAGCGATCAGGTGGTCAAGAATGAAATTCGCGCGGCCGACCGAGGTCCAGGAGTCGTCGCAATCGCCGGCGCCGTGCAGCAGATAGAACACCGGGTACTTGTCGTCGCTGGTTTCATAGCCCGGCGGCGTGTAGACGTGCATGCGACGGGTGCGGCCGAGCGCGGTCGAGTCGTAATGCACGCGGGCCACAGCGCCGTGCGGCACGCCCTTGGCGTCCATGAAGTCCGAGCCGGGCACATGCACGAGGCTCCAGACGTTGCCGTTCGATTCACTGACGCTTTGGTTTTTCGGATCGACGACGTTCACGCCGTCCACTTCGATCGTGTAACGATATGCGCCTGGGTCGATCGGCCCGAGCGTTACTTCCCAGACGTCGTTTTCGCCTTTCTTGAGCACGCGTTCGCCAGGGTCGCCGGGAATGTCGCCGGCGTTGAGCCGTACTTCGTCCGCTTTCGGCGCATGAATGCGGAAAGAGACGCGGCGATCTTCATGCACTTCGGGCGATAACACGAAAGGACCTCGCGGACCGCCGAAACGTCGCGGCGGCGGATTGGCGGGGGGCTGCTCGGTTTTTTCCTGAGCCAAGGCGTCAGCCGAAATGGCGACGACGGTAACGGCCGCGAACAGCAGCTTCGCGAGCCAGAATCGAGGCAGGGACATGATCGTACTCCAGGGCGGCGATGGGTGGGGCGTTAGAGTCGTTTCGGGGTCAATCTCACGACGTGGGTGCCTGGGGCTGGGGCGGTCGATCGAGTCAACTACGTCCATTCGGCTGGGGCATCGTGGCGTGTTGTTGACATGTCGAACGAAGCCTCAGCTCTTCGACCATGGTGACCGCGATGCAGACGCCCCTGCCCCAGGCACCCGCCGTTCTCGTTGATCCGAAACATGTCATGGGCAAACCACTCGTGTTTCTTAACTCTCCGCGATGCGGTTAAGTCCGTCTAGCAGCGCGGTGACTTCTGGTTGCTTGAACAATCCGGCGAGCTGTTGCCGAATGGGGTCGCTGATTTTCCAAAGTCGTTGATACGTCTTTCGTCCCTTGGCGGTGAGGGTCACGCTGCGGGCGCGACCGTCGGTCGGGTTGGGGCGGCGCGCGACGAGTCCCTGCTTTTCCAACAGCACCAACATCGCGCGGATGGTATTGGGATCGGACGACGCGCGCCGGCCGAGTTCCTGTTGGGTGATTTGATCCCCTTCGGCCAGGATCGACAGCAATACGAATTGATCCGCCGTCACGCCTCCCTTGGCGAGTTGCGCGTCGGCCTGGCGATGCATCGCCCAATATGCCCGGCGCAGCCCCATCGCGATCTCATGTCCCCGGTCCAAACCGCCACCTCGCGCCAGTTACGACGTATACGTACCAGTTGTAACCGCGAAGTCTAACCAGGGTTTCGCGGGTTGGCAAGAAATTTCGCGAATCGAAGAAGGAGGGCGAACGACTCGAAACATAGAGCCGGAAGCGTCGGCGCCCGGAGAGAGTCCAAACGAAGCGCCGATTTACTTGGCCCCGCTCCGGGCGCTGACGCTTCCGGCTCTAAGACGATAAATCCGCCCAGTCACCGCTTCGGGTAGAACGCAGCACCGCGGCGGTCCAGTCGTGCGTGGCGAGCGCGCAGGAGGCCGGCGAAACCGTCGGTTCGCGGGTCAGCACTGCGTCGATGAATGCACGATCCGGGTCGCTGTCCGGCAGCAGGTCTGGGACTGGTTCGAGCACGTTATTCTTCGCGCGGAATAGATGCGGGTCGTAGAACTTCTCGCTGCGCAACAGCAGGTCGGCGTCGCGACAGTGGAAGGTGATTTCTTCGCGCCAATGGTTTGCATCGCCGACGAAGTGCGCGACGAGTTGCACGCCGTCGGCAAACTGCGCGATCGCGCGCGTGACAATCTCGACGCGGCTCTCGCGCTGGTCGCTGAACGCCAACACGCGTTGCGCTGTTTGGCCGGTGACGTAATGCACGATATCGATCTGATGACTGCCGGCGTCGCCGAAGTAGCCGGCGCCGAGCGCGGGGTCGTCGCGCCAGGTGCCGCGGATGGTCTGTTGCCAGCGTTCGCAGACGAAGACATGGATCTCGCGCAGCGGCCCGTACCACTCGGCGCGCTCGGTGAGTTCGCGTCGCGCGGTGCGATACGCCGCCATGTACCGTCGCTGATAAGAAACAGAAAGAATGCGACCAAGCTCTGCGCTACGTTCGGCGAGCCGCGCGATCCGTTCCCGCTCCGGCGCGAGCGGCTTTTCGCAAAGCACGTCGACGCTCCGTTCCAGCGCCGCGGTCGCCTGGTCGAAATGCAGCCCGGTCGGCGTGCAGATCACGATGCCGTCGACCGGATGCCGGCCCAGCAAGATGCCAAGCCCGTCGGTGGTGGCCTCGGCCGTCGGCGCGAGCTGACTACGCAGCATGTCGGCCGTCGCCTGATGGGCGTCGGCGACGTAAACCAGCCGCACGCGCTGATCTGCCCGTAAACGCTGGGCGTGCAAACGTCCGACCGCGCCGCAGCCTAGCAATCCAATGCGAATCAATCGTTCGGCCATCGATTCTGTTGCTCCGAAACGGAAATCTTGGATATCCGCCTCTGAATGTAGTGTTGACGTCGGTTGCAATGATCCCATGCAGCGCAGCTACGACGAATCTCGCCGTTCACACCTACCACCTTTGAGTGATGCCACGACGTGCTGTGAAAAGCCCATCCGTTCACTAAAGTTGACATTGAATAGCGCGCTGAATAAGCTAATCCTAACGAGTGGTACGCAGCCCGAAACGGGGGGGTTGATCGTTCGATATAAATTGGCCTCAGCAGCTAGTCGACCTCCGTGGCCAAGTTCCTGAACCGACCCGTTTTCTTGCTCTCCGCGAACGTCGCGGACAGGCGTGAGCAAGCCGCCTTGAGAGTTCTCGCTCGAATTAGTGTTGCCGGCTAGTCCTACGTAACGCAGTGCGATTCCTCGCCGTGTATTTGTTTTCCGTATGCGGCGCGAATCGAGGAATGATCCGGAGAGAGGCTCATGTCTATCCGAGTCGTCGTGGCGGATGATCATGAGATCATTCGCGAAGGCTTGATCTCGTTATTGAGCGAATCCGAAGTCGAAATAGTGGGGATGGCCGCGGACGGTGAGTCCGCGATCAACCTGGCGCGCGAACGCCGCCCCGACGTGCTATTGCTTGACGTCCGGATGCCCGTTTTGGACGGACTCGACGCGTTGGCGCGGATCAAGTCGGAATTGCCTGAGCAAATAGTGCTCATGATGTCGAGCTATGACCACCCCGGCTACGCCGCGCGGGCGGTCTCGCTGGGCGCCAGTGGATATGTGCTCAAGGATGCGCCGCGCGATGAATTGCTCACGGCCGTACGCCGAGCCGCGCTCGGGCAAGACCTCTGGTCGCGCGAGAAACTGCGCCGCGTCACCGGCGCGCGGGTCATGCCGCAGGAGACGTCGCACGAGGACGTCAATCTGACCAAGCGCGAATGGGACGTGCTGAAGCTGTTGGCCGACGGCCAAACCAACCGGCAGATCGGCGACCATTTGCAGATCAGCCCGGAAACAGTCAAAGAGCACGTGAAGCACCTGCTGACCAAGATCGGCGTCGCGGATCGCACCCAGGCGGCTGTCTGGGCCGTGCGGCACGACCTGCTGTAGGTCGCGCTTCGCCTACCCCCATCTACGTAACGGCACTAGCCCGACGCGCCAGCGAGGGAGAGTAAGCGCCGCTCGGTGTTCTGCGTCTACGCCCTCTCGCTGGCGCGTCGGGCTAGTGTACACGCTCCCCTGGGATTTTAGGCAATCTCTCAAGCCGCATTGACCCTGCGTGGGGATTTGGGGTACAAGTTCGCGCTGGCGTACTTCCCGCCAGCGCCTGCGCGTTATGGACGACGCGCGCCTTGAGAATGGATGCTCACGTGGCGTCAAAGCCAGAAGGTCATGCGACCGTCGCCTCGGATTCCGATCCGAAAGCCGGCCGGTTCGCGCGCTTGTTGGCGCCCCTCAAGGCGGTGACGGGGATCTTGGGCAAGTTGGCGCGAATTGGCGCCGTGTTCGGCGGCCTGCTGAAGGTAATCCCGAAGAGCCTCGCCTGGGCCAAGAGCCACAAGCTGATCGCGATCGTCGCCCTGGTCGTCATTCTGGTTTCCGGCAATGGCTTCGCCTGGTGGATGCTGACCGAAGAGGCCGCGCCTCCGCCTCCGCCGGAAACCATTCAAGACGCACTCTTGGCCCTCGATAAGAGCGATTGGGCCGAAGCAAAACGGATCGTGGAAGTCGTTGCCGCCGATGAAACCGTCGACTTCGACACCTTTGGCGGCGTGCCGTTCATTCAGGCGACCGTGGAACTGTATGAGCGGGAACAGGCGCAGGCTGAAGGCTCCCTCGTCGATGACGTGCGAATCGCGCAGCTGCTGCAAACCGCTCGAGAGCGTGGCTTTCCGGAAGGGCGTACGGCGCAAGGACTGTACTTGCTCGGCCGCGTATTAGCCCGCACCGGTCAATTCGCCGCGGCGCGCGAGGTATTAACCGAAGCCTTGGACGCCGGCGCGCCGCCGAAGGCGGTGCTATTGAATCTCTCGGAAGCCTGGTCCGTCGATCCGCGCCCCGATTTCGCCAAAGCCCGGCAAGTGTTGGATGAATATCTGGCCGACAGCGAGTTGACCGACGTCGAACGCCAGTGGGGATTGATTGAGCTGGCGCGCCAACAATTGGGCCAGGGAGATCTCGCCGGCTGCCGCAAGACGCTGGGCAGCTTCGATCCGGCGCAGGAAATCGTGCCCGCGTCGCACTTGCTTGTCGGGCGCGCCGCGATGGCGGAGGCGCGCTTGCTTCCCGTGCCGGCCGCTCCCGCGACAGATGCGGAAGCCGACAGTCCGCGCACCAAGCTCTATGAACAGGCGCTCGAAGCGCTGAGCAAGGTCACGGGACAAGATCGCGCCGCATTGGCCTGGCGGCGTTTGAGCATGTATTTCAGCGGGGCGTGCCTGGCCGAACTTGGCAAAACCGAGGATGCCATCGCGCAGTTCTCGCGCTTGCGCCGGCAATTCTCCACGTCGTACGAGGCGCTCTTCGCCGGCCTGGAAGAAGCTGAGTTGCTGCGATCCCAAGGACGCCATGAAGAAGCTATCGGAATGATGGCGTCGGTGTTCAAGCAACTCCCGCCGTCGGAAGAAATCGACCATCCGCACTTGCCGGACCTGGCGCCCAAGGATCGCGTGCGGCGGAACTACGAAGACTATCTGGCGAAGGCCGACTACACCTCGGCCATTCAACTGCTCAACGCCGGCACGTCGGCGCTTGGCGACGAAACGACCTGGGAATTGAAAGCTTCGCTCTATCAGAAGTGGGGCCGGGCGTTGTTGGCCGAGGCCGAACAACATGCGCTCAAGGAAGGCGAGCCCCTTGCCCAGGAAGGCCGCCGACATCTTCGCCAGGCGGGCGGGGCGTTTCGCGAGTTGGCCGCGCTCCACTTCTCCAATCGCAAGTACCCGGAAGACGTCTGGAACAGCGCGGAGTCGTTCGCCATCGGCCGCGATTACGCCAGCGCCGCGGAGCAGTATCGCAAGTACATCGAGTTCAACACGCCACGACGCCGTGCCGAGGCGCTGTTCGGGCTGGCGAGCGCCTTGTTGGCCGACGGTCGGCTGAGCGATGCGCTGGAGAGCGTGACCGAGATGATCCGTTCCTACCCGCGCAACCCCGGCGTTTATGCCGCGCGATTGCTGGCGAGCCGCATCTATTCCGAACTCGGCGACGGCGCCCATGCCGAGGAAATGTTGCGGGCCAATCTCGAAGGCGGACAGCTCGCTCCGGAAAGCAACGAATGGCGCGATTCCCTCTTTGCGCTCGGCGCATTGCTCTACCGTGAACAGCGTCCCGCGGAGGCCCTCGCCCCGCTGAACGAGGCGGTCCGGCGTTGGCCGACGGCGCCGCAGTCGATCGACGCCTATTACCTGCTCGCGGAGTGCGGTCGCCAGCAAGCCGATGAACTGCGTACCGCGGCCCTGTCCGCGAGCGTTCCGAGCGAGCGGACCGCGCGATTGCGCGAGGTCGACACGCTGGCCCTCACCGCGCTCGGCAACTACGAACGGGTCCGCGGGCTGCTCGAACAACGGAGCGATCGCGAGCTGTTGCCGCCCATCGACCAGTCCACGTTGCGAAATTGCTATTTCGGCCGCGGGGCGATGCTGCAACAGTTGGGCCGCTACGAGGAGGCTGTCCAGGCCTACGCGGACGCCACGAATCGGTATCAGTACGCGCCGGAGGCCCTCGACGCCTACGTGCAAGCGGCGGAATGCCTCCGCCGTTTGAATCGCGCGGCGGACGCTCGCGGCACGCTGGAGCAAGCCAAAGTGGCGCTGGCCAGAATCGCCGCCGACGCGGATTTCGCCGCCACGACGAATCACACACGCGCGGAGTGGACGGAGAAGTTGGATTGGCTGAGTAGGAATCTTTGAGGGAGTAGGTGGAGTAGTTAGTAGGTGGAATGGCTAATGAGTGAATTTAAGCCCCGACAGGGGCGACCGTCAGTAGCCAGGGGTGGAAACCCCTGGCATTGGGCTATCAA
>JALHLM010000003.1 GCA_022844585.1 Pirellulales bacterium
TGACATTATCCGCCTCGATCCGCGGTCAAGTAGATCAGGCCGATCGAAACCAGCGCCAGACCGAGCAAGTAGGCGATGATGGCTGGCGGACTGACGGTATAGCCATCTAGTCCGTCGCTAATGATTGTTGCCCCTAGGAGTATCGCGCCAGACAAGACCACGACGGAACCGGCAATTGATCGCATTTGGTTGCTCCGAAATCGGACATGGCTGCCGCTGATTCTACTCTCCAGCACGTGAAGAGGCCTCACCGAGCAGGCGCCGGTTGCGGTGCGAGTTGCCGGAGCGCCAAAGGTAGGCCTAGGACGGCTCCATAAGCTGCGTTCGCTTGCGCGAACTTTTGCGTCGAATGAAAATTCCCGTGCCGATCAGCGAGGTCGCCAGCGTGCTGGAGATGAGCGCCATCCACGTGGGGACGGGGGGTTCTTCGAAGATGGAAATTGCGCCGAGTTTTAGTCGCACAATTTCGGAAATGATCAACAGCGCGAGCGCGGCGAACCCCGTGCCCAGGCAAATGAGAATCATCGAGAAGACCCGAGCGGCCGTGGACGGCAGGGCGAGCCGCACGCCTGGCTGACCGGCTGGCGGGCTTTCGGGTGACTGGTACGGGTTCTCGTCCATGCCGCCCATTCTAAGTGCGCACGCAAAAAAAACTAAGCGATGGGTGCCACTGGCGGCTTGTCCGCCAGTGGGGCTTTGGTCGCGCCAGCGGGCCTAACTCCAGCACTGGCGGACAAGCCGCCTGTGCCACCCCACATCGAACTTTCTGCGGTTCTGCTTAGCTTCGTGGACCACGAAAAACCTCGGCTGTCGCGACGCGCTCAACGCCATTGCCCAGTGCGGCGGGGCGAATGAGAATGGATGGGCGTCGGGTTTGGCCCAGGTATCTGAGTAGCGCGCCGTGGAAAAACCGTTGTTGGGATTGACCGCCGTGGTGACGGGGGCTTCGAGCGGGATCGGCCAGGCGATCGCGGTGGCGTTCGCCGAGGCGGGGGCCGATTGCCTCGTGCACGCGCGGCGCAATCGGGCCGGAGCGGAGGAATCGGCGGCGTCGATTCGTTGCGCGGGGCGGGAAGCGGAAGTGTTGCTGGCCGATCTGGCCGACGACGACGCGATCGAGCCGTTCGCCGAGGCGGCCTGGAATTGGAGGCAGGGGGTCGACCTTTGGGTCAATAACGCCGGGGCGGACGTGTTGACCGGCGACGCCGCGACGTGGCCGTTCGAGCGCAAACTGGATTTGCTGTGGCGCGTCGATGTCATGGCGACGATGCGGTTGTCGCGGTCGATCGGCATGCGGATGAAGCAACGGGGCGGCGGCATGATTTTGAACGTCGGCTGGGATCGCGCGGAGCTGGGCATGGCCGGAGACAGCGGAGAGTTGTTCGCGGCGAGCAAAGGGGCGGTGATGGCGTTCTCACGCAGCCTGGCGAAATCGCTGGCGCCCGAGGTCCGCGTGAACTGCCTGGCGCCGGGCTGGATTCGCACCGCCTGGGGCGACCAGGCGTCGGAATACTGGCAACGCCGGGCGGAGTCGGAATCGCTGCTGCAACGCTGGGGCACGCCGGCGGATATCGCGCAAGCCGCCTGCTTCCTGGCGTCGCCCGCGGCTGCGTTCATCACCGGACAGATTGTACCCATCAACGGCGGCATGGCCTGAGTCCTCCGACTGCTGTTCGACACATCTCGGACGGAACCACGAAAAGCACGAAAGGCACGAAAGGTTGGGATGTTCGTCTAGGCTGAGGTTGCCATCCAACGACAGACCGACGAGCCAACTTCCAGTTGGAACTTTCAGCGCAATCCCGCTACTTTACCAGGCGTTCGTGCCTTTCGTGACTTTCGTGGTTGCCTTTGGACACCCGGAAAAAGTTGTCTAGTCCAACAAGTCCTGTGACGTCGGCCACGCAGGACGTCGCTACACCCCCAAACTTCGTCCATGCAACCTGAGCGGCTTCATTTCGTTACCGGCAAGCTGGCCGAGCCGTCATTGCGACGTGTGCTGGAAGACTTAGCGCCGCGCGCGGGGTTTTCGTATACCGTCGAGGTATTGAATATCACCGTCGCCGCCTTGATGACGGCGGATTGGGTGGCGCGACGGATCAAGGCGCCGGCCGACGCGACGCGCGTGTTACTGCCAGGACTCGTGAAAGGAGATTTGCAGCCCGTGCGCGAAGCGGCGGCTAAACCGGTGGAGCTGGGGCCGAAGGATCTGCGCGATTTGCCGACGCACTTCGGGCAGTCGCAGGGTCCGCCGTCGGATTATGGGCGGTATGACATTGAGATCCTGGCGGAGATCAATCACGCGAACCGCCTGTCACGCGAGGCGATTCTGAGCTGGGCGGAACGGCTGCGTAGCGATGGCGCGGATGTGATCGACCTGGGCTGTACGCCCGGCGAGCCGTGGGCGGCGATTGGCGAGACCGTCGTGGCGCTCCGCGAAGCGGGGCATCGCGTTTCGGTGGATTCAATCGTATCGCGCGAAGTCGCCGCGGCGACTGCGGCCGGCGCGGAATTGGTGCTGTCGGTGAATCAATCGAATCGCGACGCGGCCGCCGACTGGGGTTGCGAAGTGGTGGTGGTGCCGGACGACCCGGTGACCTTGGCCGGGCTCGACGCCACGGTCGAGTTGTTGACGGCGCGCGGCGTGAAGTTCCGGCTTGATCCGGTATTGGAACCGATCGGGTTTGGTTTCGCCGCGAGTCTGGCGCGCTATCATGAAGTGCGCCGGCGTTATCCCGAGGCCGAGATGCTGATGGGCATCGGGAATCTCACGGAGTTGACCGACGTGGATTCCGCGGGGGTCAATGTGATGTTGCTGGCGTTCTGCGAGGAAGTGGGCGTAAGGAGCGTGCTCACGACGGAAGTTATCAATTGGGCGCGGAGTTCCGTGCGCGAGTGCGACCTGGCGCGGCGGCTGGTTTATCACGCGGTGCGGCAACGCGTACTGCCCAAGCATTTGGAACCGCGGCTGGTGATGTTGCGCGATCCGCGACTGCTGGAATACGGCGAAGTGGGTTTGGCGAAACTCGCGGCGCAGATCAAGGATCGCAATTTTCGCGTGTTCGTGGAGCGCGGCGAACTCCACTTGATCAATTCGGCCGTGCATTTGCACGGGCGGGATCCGTTTGAGTTGTTCACGCAGTTGCTGGCGACACAGCCCGAGAAGCTGGACGCCTCGCACGCCTTTTATCTGGGGTACGAACTTGCCAAAGCGGTCACGGCGTTGACGCTGGGCAAGCAATATACGCAGGACGAGGCGCTCGACTGGGGCTTTTTGGCCCTGCCGGAACGCTCCGGGCGGCATCCACAAGGCGAGGGCGACGAATTGTTGTGAAAACCGACGTCGCCTTCTATACTCGCTCGGCACATTGATCTGACCACACCTTGAGCAGGAACAGTTTTGATGCAGCGCGCAACTTGGATGCTGGGCCTGACGATGGCGTTGTCGGGGACTTCGACGGCCTGGGCGGACATCGTGCCGATCGCGGCCCTGCGGCAGGTCGCGTCGAGCGGCACGATCAACACCGCGGATGAGACGCTCAACCACTACGATATCGAGAGCGTGGACCATTTTGATGTGTTTGACGATTCCAGCGGACTGGCGCTGCGCACCGAATTTGGCACAGCGACGGCGGACGGCTTCGCCAAGCAGGTGTCGTCGCTCGGCGCCAACGAGTTGCTGGTCTTCGTTTCGTCCGACGCTTTCGTTTCTGCGCCGAACGAGAACGACACGTCCTACGCCGGCGCAGGCAGTCGATTCTCCTTGCGCTTTTTGATCGATGCGCCGGGCCGCTATAAATTGACTGCCGAGGGCTATGCGCAAAACTCTGGCACGGCGTTGCTGCAAATCTCCGATGCGGACGAGAATCTCTTGGCGTACTACGATGCGGTCGACGCGTCGGCGTTCGAGTTGGAGTTGAATCTCCCGGCCGGCGAATACGGCATGGCCGCCAATGCCGACAGCGGCGGCTACTGGGAGTTCGGTTCCGGAGAGCCGGACGGGCGATCGGGGCTCGACGTGGCGCTGGTCCAAGTTCCGGAGCCGGGCACGCTCGGGTTGGGCCTGTTCGCCGGGCTGTCCATCGCGGCGTTTTCCGCCTTTAAGCGCCCCAGGCGGTAGCCTTTGCGCCGTAAGCCGGGCATTTTTTGGGAAAACCTTGTAACAGAGGGGACCGCCTGCGTCATTCCTTCCTAGAACCTGTCGCTATCCGCCAACAGCCAATCTAGGAGTGATGCCATGGCACGCCTGAATTTATGCCGCCAGGGATTCGAACCCTTGGAAGACCGCAAGTTGATGGCCGTCGACCTGGGGGCCTCGACCTTCAGCCCTGCGTTGATGGGCGATGCCATCGAGGAGCTGTCGACGGGCAACGCGGTGGGGTTTGGGTACGCCATCAATCTGAATGGCGACAACAACGCGGCCGTGGGCAGCGGCGGCCAGGCCCGGACGGCCTCCGATAACCCGGCGCGCAGTTTCAGCTCGTTGGTAGAACTGGAAGTCTCCAGCGTCTCGAAGCCGATTACGGCGACCGCGCTGCTGCACTTCCTGCAGTCGCAACCCGGCGGACTCGACGCGGCGCTCAAGACGAAGCTCGTCGACCTGCTGCCCAGCGATTGGGACCCGGGCAACAACGTCCAGCACATCACGCTCCGGCACTTGCTCACGCATACGAGCGGCCTGTCGGAATCAAACAATTCGCTGGGCCTCAACTTTGGCAGCTACGGAAACAACACGTATGCCAACATGCAGGCCCTGATCGAAAACGGCATTTCGGCGCCGAATGTGGCGGCTGACGACGTGTACGACGCCCCGCGCTGGGATCTGGGTGACAACTACAACAACATCAACTTCACCTTGCTCGCTCGCGTCGCGCTCCCGAAGCTGTTGAACCCAGCATTGGACCTCACGGCCGCCTCGTTTCCGGGCCTGCGAGACTCGGTTTCAGGCAGCGTCTATAGCAACTACGTTCAAAACGAGATCTTCGAACCACTGGGGATCGACGGCGCCGATCTCGTGGGGAACGACGCAAATCCGGCCAAGGGATACAACCTGGGCGTCAACGCCGCGGGCGCGCCGTTGTCGAACTATTCCAGTCTGGGCGGCGCGTTTGGCTGGAAGCTCTCCGCCCGCGAGTTGGCGGTCTTCCTCGACGGCGTCCAGCGCGACGGCAGCATCCTGTGGGCGTCGACGCGCGATATGCGTGACGATCAAGAGCTGGGCTGGTACAGCTCCGAGGACGCCTTTGGCGACTACTATTCGCACAACGGGGCCACCACCAGTGGCTCGGGCAAATTCCGGTCGCGCATCGGCGCGTATCCCGGCGGAATCGAAGCGTCGTATCTGATGAACTCCGACGACGACAATCTTCCCGGCGGGTCGATCGGCGCGATGATGAAGACAGCCTATGTCAATGGCTGGACCGATCTCACCGTGAAGGGTACGAGCGCCTCGGACACTTTCCAGGCGACGACCGTGATGGACAACGGCAAGGAGGCCATTCGCATCACGCTCAACGGCGAGGTGCAATTCACGCGTTGGATTGACGGCTTGGATTCGATCACGCTCAATGGCAGCCTTGGCAATGACACCTTCAGCATTTCCGACTGGCACTCCTCGGTAGAACTGGTCATCAACGGCCAAGGCGACAATGATACGACGAACTTGCTGTCCGGCCTGCGCAACATCGAATTGGTCAACGGCATGACGTTCAATGGCGGTTCCGGCGTCGACACGCTGCTGGCTTACGACCAGAACAACCCGTACTCGATGCCGGCGCTGAGTCAACTGTATACGGTCAGCGACGAGGCCATCGCCCGTCACCGCGGTCTGTTCATTCAGAACGTGGGGCTCGTGCCCATTCCGGTGTCGGTCAACTACGCGTTGGTCGAGAACCTGGAACTGACGACGGGCGGCCTGGCCGACATCGTCAATGTGGCGAGCAAGACATCGGGCGACACCGAAATTCGCACCGGCGCCGGCAACGACGTCGTGCGGGTCGGTCAAACCGCCGCCAATCTGCAACTGGTCGACGGCCTGTTCGTCGACGGTCAGACGGGAACGGACTCCATCGAGCTGTTCGACGGCAACAAGGTCATCGCCGACGACTTCTTCGGGCAATACGACGTCGAAACGGACAGCGTCACTCGTTATGTCACGGGCGGCTTCGTGATCAATCCGAACCCACCGAAGTACACCGTCGATTTCGCCGGCATGGAAAACCTGGCACTGACGACGACGGACGGCGCCGATCGCATCCGCGTTCACGGAACGACCGCGGGCGAGATGATCATTCACGGCGGCGAAGGCAGCGACATCCTGACGACAACGCCTGCCACGCAAAACATGGAGCGGGTCCGTGACCTCAGCTTCTTCGGCGAAGCCGGTATCGACGGGATCGTGATCAACGATCAGCAGAATCCGTATAGCCATAAGACGCTCAGCCGCGAATACGACGTGAGCGCGTCGCAGGTCGCCCGCACGATGAACGGCCGCGTCGGACCACTGGCCGTGGAGGTGTCGTACAATAGCGTCGAGAACCTGACGCTCAACACCGGCGATCAGGGCGATCACATTGACGTCGCGAACACGACGTCGGGCGAAGCGGTCATCCATGCCGGCCCCGGCAACGACGTCGTCAACGCCAGCACGACCTCCCAGAATATGGAGAATGTCAACGACCTGATCGTTGACGGCGGGGCGGGGAACGACACGCTGAACATCCTCGACGCCAACAATCCGTATGATCTCGGCCCCGGCGGCGGCGTGTATGCGGTCACGACGGATGCCGTGTCGCGATTCGACGAGCACATTCTGTTCGAGAACTTCGCCGTGCCGGTCGAAGTGCGATTCTCGGCAGTGGAGACGGTCGATCTCGACGCCGGCAACCTGGGCGACGTGTTCAACGTGACCGGAATCGGCGGACCGGCGAATTTGACGCTCGACGGCAACGCGGGCGCCGACCAGTTCAACATCAAGAGCCCGGCCTTTGGGACGATCAACGTGGCGGGCGACTCGCCGGTGCTCGCTCCGGGCGACAAGCTGGTCGTTAACGAAGGCGGCTTCTATGCAACCGCAGCGATCCCGGGACTCTACATCCCCGGATCCGGCGGCGTGACGATTGGCGCGGCGAGCGTTTACTTCAGCGGCATCGAAACGACCGACATCCATGAGCAACTCACCTTGCTCGGCGATACGAACGGCGACGGCCAGGTGGATATCGTCGACCTGAACAATGTCCGCAACAACTTCGGCGGGCTGGGTCTCGGCGATACCGACGGCGATGGCGACGTGGACATTCACGATCTGAACAACGTCCGCAACAACTTCGGCGACAGTCTGCCGGCGCCGTCGCCGAGTCCCGCTCAAGACTCGATGCTGGCGGCTCAGTCCCATGACGATTGGCAAGACGCACTTGTGGCGGCTCAGTTGGAATCGACGTCAGTATCTTCGCCGCGAGCTGGCTCATTCGCAGCTCGGCGACTGAAAGCCGTCGATGATTTGTTCGCCTTGGTTTGATCGACAGTTCCAATGTCGGCATCCGGCTCACCGGCGCATGTGGCTCGTCCCCGCGAGCAACATCGCCGGTGAGTTCGTTTTTTGAAACGCGGTTTCGAAGTCGGTGATGGTTTGCCCATAGGTTCGCCAGATGCGAGAATGGCGGCCGCAATGAAACCGCGATTCTCCATTCTCGCCCTGGTCATCGTGACCACCTATGCGGCCGTGTTCGCGGCGGCCTTGTCGCAGCCACGCGGCGTCTGGCTGTGGATCTCGCTCTATCTGGTCGCCATTCTGCCGTTCCTGATCATCGACCTGCTGATGCAACGGCGCGTCAAACGCCGCGACCAAACGGACGGACGCCCGACCGGGACTGGCTGACGACGGCACGCATGCGGTATCTTGCCACGTACGACGCTCGGGTTTGAACTTTCCGGGCGGTCGCGGATTCATCGCCGGCAGCAACGAGGCACGACGCATGGACTTGGGATTGAAAGGGCACACCGTCTTGATCACCGGCGGCGCCAGCGGCATTGGCCTGGCCACGGCGCGCGCGTTCGCGGAGGAAGGTTGTGCGTTGGTGCTGTGGGATATTTCCGCGCGCATTGAGGCGGTCGCAATGGAGCTCGCCGCCGAGTATGGCGTGTCCGCCCATGGGATTCAGGTCGACATCGTCGATTTCAGCGCGGTGGAACGGGCGTTTCAAGCCACGCTTCAACACAGCACTAAGGTGGAGCATGTCGTCCATTGCGCCGCGATTGGTTCGACGAAGTTTGGATTTCCGTTCACGAATCTGTCGCCTGAAGATTGGAAGCGGACGCTCGACATCAACATCATGGGAATGGTGAACGTGGCCCACGCGGCCGCGCCGTATTTCGTCGAAGCGAAACGCGGGACGTTTGTGTTCCTGGCGTCTGTCGCCGGTCAGATTGGCTCGCAAACCGATCCACCGTATAGCGCCAGCAAGGCCGCGAATATCAACTTCGCGCAGTGCATGGCCAAAGACCTGGCGAAGCACGGCGTCCGCGTGAACACCGTTTGCCCCGGCATGGTGCAGACGCCGCTGAATCGTTCCGTGTGGCAAGCGTGGCACGATCAAACGCCTGTCGCGGAACGCCTGGACTACGAAGACTGGGCTGCCATCAAGATCAAGGCGATCGTACCGCTGGGACGATGGCAAACGCCGGAAGACATCGCGGCGATGATTGTGTTTTTATCGTCGGAGCGGGCCCAGCAAGTGACCGGACAGACGATTAACGTCGACGGCGGCTTCGTAATGCACTGGTAACCGTGCGGAATTTGCATCACGGACAGTTCCTGGAATCATTTTTGCGGCCCGGCGGCAGGGCTTTTCCCCGCGGGCGGCAAGCCATAGAAGGCGGCGGCGTTGTCGTGAAACAGTTTGCTCTGTGCCTTTTCGTCGTGGTCTTGCACGATCTCTCGTAGCGCCGTGACCCATTGCTGATACGTTGCGCGAAGGGTGCAAACCGGCCAGTCACTGGCGAACATCACGCGGTCGGGGCCGAAGGTGTCGATCGTGAAGCGGACGTTCTCGGCCAGGTCTTGCGGCTTCCATCCCTCGGCGGCCGAGGCTACGATGCCGGAGACTTTGCAGACGACGTGGTCGTGTTCGGCGAGATGTTGCATCCCACTTTTCCAATGGTTGCGCGCCTTCGCGTCTTGTTCTTGCACGCTCAAGTTGCCGCAGTGATCGACGATGAAGCGTGTGTGCGGGCACATCGCGACGAGTTTGTCGGCGTCGTGCAACTCGCCGGAACGCATACAAAGGTCGAAGCTGAGGTTCGATTCTCCCAGCAATTGAATGCCGCGCACGAACGCGGGGTCGAGGCAATAGCCAGGGGGCGTACCGGCGCCGTGCAGCACTTGCCGCACGCCTTTGATATAACGACTGCCGCGAAACTTGTTCAGATAGACGCCGAAACCGGCATCGGCGGGCCGGCCGGACATCACGGCGGCCGTCATCGGATTGTCCGGCTGTTGGCACAGTTCGATGACATAGCGCGCCTCGGCTTCCTGTTGCGCGGGGTCGACGTCCACCTCCATGTACACGCTTTGCACGACGTTAAGTTCCGCCGTCGCCGCGAGATAGTCGGCCACGCGGAAGCTGCGGTTCAACCTGGCTTCGTCAGCGAGCCAGGGCAGCTTGAAGAGGTCCAAGTCCCAGAGATGCTGGTGCGTATCGACGATCGGCAGCATGTCGCGCGTGGCCATGGCGGCGGTACTCGAAGGGGGCGTGCGAAGTGCCCGAGTATAGCCGCCCCGCTGCTTCCACTCACGCCGGGAAACTGATAAACTTGTGTTGATCCGTTCCCTGGCCATGTGGGTTGAACGATGCGGTTGCTACTGGGCGCAATGCTGGCCTTCGGCGTCGCAGGACACGCGGCGAGCGCCTCGGCACAGACTGACGCTGAGCAACTCGCACATTTCGAAAAGCAAGTCCGCCCGCTGCTGCTTGAGCATTGCCAAAAGTGCCACGGACCGGAGAAGCAACGCGGCGGGTTGCGGCTCGATGCGCGCGAGCACATTCTGAGCGGAGGCGATTCCGGCCCCGCTGCCATTGCTGGTGATGCGGCCGAGAGTTTGCTGACGCAGGCAGTGTCGTACGACCATGAACTGCGGATGCCGCCGCAGGGGAAGTTATCGGAAGCAGAGCGCGCGGCGCTCGTGACCTGGGTTCAATCCGGTATGTATTGGCCGGATGCGCCGGAGGCTGAACCAACTGCGCCGCTGCCAACAGAGGCAAGTTCGCCGAAGGCGTTGCCATGGTCGTTTCTGCCGATTTCGGAGCCCGCGATTCCTGAGGTTTCGCGGCCGGAATGGGTGCGGAATGAGATTGATCGCTTCGTGTTAGCGCGACTGGATGCGGAGAAGTTGACACCTGCGCCGGAGGCGGATCGAGCGACGTTGATTCGCCGCGCGACATACGACCTGTGGGGCCTGCCGCCGACGCCGGAGGAGGTCGAGGCGTTTCTCGGGGACACGGCGACGGACGCGTACGAGCGTTTGATCGAGCGGCTGCTTGCTTCGCCGCGATATGGCGAGCGCTGGGGACGCCATTGGCTCGATGTCGCGCGCTATGCCGACTCCAACGGCCTGGACGAAAACCTGGCTTATGTGAATGCGTTTCGCTATCGCGATTACGTGGTGGACGCGTGGAATGCGGACAAGCCGTATGATCAATTCGTGCGCGAGCAACTGTCCGGCGATCTTTTGCCATGCGACGGCGATGAAACCTTGCGGCACGAGCGCATGACGGCGACGGGGTTCCTGACACTCGGCGCGAAGATGCTGGCGGAGGACGATCCGGTCAAGATGGAGATGGACATCATCGACGAGCAGGTCGATGCCATCGGCACGGCGTTTCTCGGGCTCACGATCGGTTGCGCGCGTTGCCACGATCACAAGTTCGATCCGATCTCGACGGCCGATTACTATGCGCTCGCGGGCATCTTCAAGAGCACGCGGACGATGGACACTTTTACGGTGGTCGCGAAATGGCACGAGCGACCGCTGGCGACGGCGGATGCTGTGGCGAGCGCCGAACAACATCAGGCCGAGGTGGAGAAAAAGCGGCAGCGGATTGCCGCGGCGGAGACCGCTGGTGCGACAACACCGGGCGAGGAGCTGGCGCGATTGAAGGGGGAACTATCGGAACTGGAGCAAGCGGCGCCTGCGCCGTTGCCGTACGCGATGGCGGTGGAGGATGGCGCCGCGACCGATCTGTCGATCCACCGTCGCGGCAGCCACTTAAATCTGGGCGAAATCGTAGCGCGCGGTTTTCCGATCGCTTTGGCCGGCGATTCCAAGACGGCGTTGCAGGGGAGCGGCCGCCGAGAATTGGCTGAGTGGATCACGCAACCGGAGCATCCGCTCACCGCGCGGGTGATGGTGAACCGGGTCTGGCGTTGGCACTTTGGCGCGGGACTGGTTCGCTCGACGGACAACTTTGGTCAATTGGGCGAACGGCCGAGTCATCCGGAATTGCTCGATTGGTTGGCGCGCCGTTTCGTCGAACAAGGCTGGTCGCTAAAGTCGCTGCATCGATTGATCATGGCGTCGGCCACGTATCGGATGAGCAGTGAATACGATGAACGGGCGGCGGACGTCGATCCGGACAATCGCTGGCTGTGGCGGATGCATCGGCAACGCCTGGAGGCCGAGGCGATTCGCGATGCGATTCTGTACGTGGCCGGAAACCTGGATGAATCGCGCGGCGGGACGTTGCTAGCGTCGAAGCCACGCGAGTACGTGACCGGGACCGCCAGCCGCAACGCCACGACGTACGACACGCCGCGGCGCAGTCTGTACTTGCCGGTAATTCGCAGTGCGCTCAACGAGATGTTCCAGGCCTTCGATTTCGCCGAGCCCAGCGTGGCCAAGGGGGATCGAGAATCGACGACGATGGCGCCGCAAGCGCTGTTTATGCTCAACGGCGATCTGGTGCAGCAGCAGACGCATGGACTGGCGAGAAAGCTGCTCGCGGCGCATCCGGATGATGCGCGAACTCGGGTCACCGAATTGTATCTGCGCGCTTTGTCCCGAGCCCCAACCGAGGCCGAAATCGATCGCGCGTTGCGATTCGTGGGCGAGTACGCCACACATCCCGAGGCATTGTCGCCCGCCGGCGATCCGACGCTGGCGGCCTGGCAGGCGTTGTGTCGCGTAATCTTCGCTTCGAGTGAATTCATCTATGTGAATTGAGCCCCCATGAGCCGAGCCTGTCATCGCTTTACGCCGGTGTTCTCGCGACGCGAGTTATTGCGCTCGTCGGCGGGCGGTTTCGGTTGGCTGGCGCTGCGTGCGCTGATGGCTAGCGAACGCGCTAGTGGCGCGGCGATGGAAAATCCGCTCGCGGCGCGGGCGCCGCATTTCGTGCCGAAGGCCAAACGCGTGATCTTCCTGTTTATGCACGGCGGACCGTCGCAGATCGACACGTTCGACTACAAACCGCTCTTAACGCGCGATCACGGCCAGCCGCTGCCATTCGCCAAGCCACGCGTCGTTTCCTCGCAGACGGGGAACTTGCTGGCCAGTCCCTGGAAATTCCAACAGCATGGGCAGAGCGGCGCTTGGGTGAGTGAACTGTTTCCGCATGTCGCCCAGCAGGTCGATCAGCTATGCATCTTGCGCGGGATGCATGGGTCAAATTCGCGGCACGGCGGGGCGTTGTTGGAATTGCACACAGGCAGCGATACCTTCGTGCGCCCGAGCATGGGTTCGTGGATTTGCTACGGGCTCGGGACGGAGAACGACAACCTGCCGGGGTATGTCACGATCTGCCCGACGTTGACGCACGGCGGCGTGAACAACTACAGTTCCGCGTTCCTGCCGGCGGTCTATCACGGCACGCCGCTGGGAAATGCCAGCGTCTCGTCGGACCAGGCGAAGATTCCGTTTATCGAGCGCAAGGTTCCCTCGTCGCTGCAGCGTATGGAGCTGGATTATCTGCGCGAAGTCAACGCGGCACAGTTGTCGCAAACCGGGCCTGACGCGGCGCTCGAAGGACGGATCGAAGCGTTTGAACTCGCCTACCGGATGCAGACGGAAGCCCCGGAGTTGCAGGACATCAGCGGCGAAACGGCATACACAGAGCAACTCTACGGGCTCGATCAGCCGGAGACGCGCAACTTCGGGCGGCAATGCCTGATGGCTCGGCGCTTTGCCGAGCGCGGAGTGCGATTCGTTCAGGTGACGCACAGTTACAAGTGGGATCAACACAGTGGCTTGAAGAAAGATCATTCCAGCAACGCGATGGAAGTTGATCGGCCGATCGCCGGATTGTTGCAGGACTTGAAGGCGCGCGGGCTGCTGGATGACACGCTCGTCGTGTGGGGCGGCGAGTTCGGCCGCACGCCGACGGCGCAAGGGGACGACGGGCGCGATCACAATCCGCACGGGTTCACGATGTGGCTGGCTGGCGGCGGGGTGAAGCCGGGCATCACGCACGGCGCCACGGACGACTACGGTTACTACGCCGTGGAAGGCAAAGTTCACTTCCACGATTTGCACGCCACGATCTTGCACTTGCTCGGTCTCGAACACACCCGGCTCACGTATCGCCATGCCGGACGCGATTTCCGCCTCACCGACGTGCATGGCGAACTGGTGTCCGAAATCCTCGCATAATGCCCGACTAAGGGCGCAGCCGCCACTTTTCGTCGAAGAAGGCGGCTTCCACGATCTTGCCTGGGCGCCGCGAGTTCGGCGGCGTGCGGACGTCGATGATCGCCCAGTCCGGCAATTTAGCGACCTGGCGGGCGTTGTTGAGATAGTCGTACTCGCGAAACGTCACGCCGCTGTTGAGGACGACGTACCGCTGCGGGTTTAACGGATTCGGCGCGATCAGAATCGGCACGTGGTGGTCGGTGGAGTACGCGCGGTCGTTCACGTGAATGTTTCCATCGGCAACGCGAAGGGGCAGTTGTTCGGCGATGCGGGCCCAGAGTGCGTTGCTCTCGGCGTCGCCCCAGAGCACGAGGTTGCGGTTGGCAATGTCGTCGTCGGTGACGTCAACGTCGTTCTTGATCGGGGCCTCGCCACGGAACTGTTTGCGCCAGGCTTCCGTGGCATGCGCCACTTCCTGTGTCGTCCAATTCTTGATCTGCTCATTCGCGAATGGCCTTGTGGGACGCACGAACAGAAACGCATCCATGAATGCGTCGTCGATGGGTCCCTGCAAGCCGTGTCGCTTTCGCGGCGTTTCGCCATCCGGCGCGGGACCAAGCTTCCAGGCGTTCGATTCGCGATGCAATTGGCAAGTCCAGGAACGATCCGAAAGCGGCACGGGGGCGGTGAGCGATTCGCCATCGATCTCAACCGTCACGGCACTCGTCGGATCGAGCGGGCACCGGCCGGAGGGAAAGGCAAGCGTCAGGGCAGTGACGTTTTCGGTGTTGAGATTGATCCTGACGTCGGATTCCAATTCGGCGTCGACTCGGGCCCGTGTCCAATGTTCACCCAGCGCGTCGACGGTCAGCCAGGCCTGGCGGTTGTAACGCAAGGTATAGGTGTCGAATTGCAAACGGCGCGGAAAGCGCTCTCGGCCGCGCGCCGCGAGGTCCGTGAGCGCCGCTTCGATTTCGACTTTGGCTTGCGGATGATACGAGTGCTTGGCGCCGGGGCCGATGATGTGCCGGAGCGTGAGGCCTTCCTTCAACATGGCGGTGGCCATAACGTCCGCCGCTTGCTTTTGCACGTCGAGCTCGCCGCTGTAGGCGATCGTGGGACATTGTAGGAGATTGCGCGCGTAGTCGGTGCAGTCGTACCAATGCCAGAGGCGGCGTTCGTAGTCCGGCGCGCCGCTGACATCCTCCTGCTGGAACACGCGGAGAAAGTCGGGAGTTTCGGAGAAGCCGGCGCCGGGCGCGGCGGCGCACCATTGGTCGGCGTAGTGAACGGCGAATTGCCAACACGCGGCGCCTCCCATGGAAAACCCGCGGACGAGGATGCGATCGTCGTCGACGTGATAGTGTCGCTTCACGTCTTCCAGCGCTTCCAGTGTGTCGATTTCGCCCGCGAATTTGTTGGCATTGCAGTAGCGCCCGTAAGGATGCAGGACCAAGGTGTCGGGGGGCGCGAATTCTCCGGCGGAGCGGCTGCGTTCGGAGAGAAAGTTGACTTCGCTGAGCTTTTCGCCGCGGCCGTGAAACCAAATGTCGAGGCGATTGCGCGATCCCTGGGACAGCGAGTAGGTTTCCGGCACGACCATGCCATAGGGTTGCACGGAACCGTCGATGCGCGAAACGTAGCCGCGCACCACTAATCCGGTCGCGTTGTTCCAAGTGGCCTGGTCGTGCGCCAATTCCCGCGCGCGGCTTTTGCCATCGAAGAGTAGTTGCCTGGCCCGCGCGACGTCGTCCTCATCGTAGAATCCGTTGTGATCCAACGCCATGCGCACGGCGCTGGCGAATACTTGCACGTCCGGCAGGTACTCGTTGCAGAACGGATCGTTACGTTGGATGAGCCCGTTGATCTCGCCTTCAAGCTCGGCGAGCTCAGTCCGCAACGACTCCCGCGTTTCCTGAGTGAGTTCGATTCCCGGCGGCGGCACCGGTCGAACGCGCTCCACGAGGTTGTCGTCGGGGCCGTCGGCGCGAAGTTGGCCGCCGAGAAGCAGCGAAGCGACCAGGCATGTGCAAGATAACATCCAGCGGTGGGCGCGCATCGTGGGAAAGTCCGGTGACAGGAGCGATCGATTCCTCGTGACGAGGAACGCAGGTGTGACGCCACCGAGGATAGGCACGCGCGGCTTGGATTGCAAGCAAGGCGACGCCGTTACTCCTTGGCGGGGACGACTTCTTCGCGATCCTTGATGAGCCACACCTCAGAGACCTGGCAGCCGCGGCCGTTGTCGCCGCGGCCGGGCTCGCGATGCCATTGCAACGTGAGCGTGCCGCTGGCCGTCGCCGCTCGCGGAATTGAGAACTCGACGGGCTGAATGGGCGACGGCTTGTCGAAGAGTGGATGCACTTCGAGGTTGTCGTTGGCCGTCAGGCGTACGCGCTTTTCCGGGCCGTCGCCGGCGTAGACCACGCGAATCCGATAACTTTCGCTTGGGTCGAGGTCTTCGTAGCGCAAGGTGAGCGGCGCGTCGTTCATGGACTCCGCGTGGTCGAGCCACGACGTGCGCCAGCGCTCGGTGTCGACGGGATCATCGTCGGACACGTTGTCTGGTCCGGCAAACCCGGCGTGCGCGGATTGCAAGAAGGAAGGGTCCGTATCGAAGCCTTCGCCGACCACCAAGTGCGGCTGGCTCGAATAGTTGCCGAGATCGTCGTAGAAGCCGCCCGGGCCAGGATTGGTCCAGTCGACGATGTCCCGTAAGCCCTCGAGACGAGCCGCTTCGTCCGAATTGCGGCGCAACTCGGCAAAGCGTTGCTTCAGCCAAAAGCGATTGTTGAGCGGATAGTCGACCGTATCAAGCGTGGCGCCGCGACCGACGTGGATCGCTTGAAAGCGCGGAACGGAAGTTTGCATGCGGATGCTCTGATACAGGGCATCGGCCAACGACACGATCCGTGCACGCAGCTCCGGCGCGACGGGCGCGGCGTGGGCGGCGTCAAGCGATTGTTCCGCGGCGTCCATGGCTGCGAGCGCGCCGACTTGATCGGCAGACCGCAGCCGATCGAGGGCGTCGGACTCACTCGTGATCGCAACCAACAAACGGCGACGTTCGTAGGCATCGTAGTAGGCCCTGTAGAGAGCCTGCTGAAAGCGCCAGTTGTCGAGCAGCTTCGCATCGGCGGCGCGCTCCATGGCCTGAAACTGGCGCAGTGTCGTTTCAACTTGTTCATTCGACGCCAGTGGTGCGCGCCAATTGCGCTCCAGCGCAAGCAAACCTTGGGCAAAGTCGTCGCGCAGTTTTGTGTCGATGAAATAAGCCGAGTAGTCGCGCAAGGCATCGATGACCGGTGCGTCGGGATCCCAGCCGAGAGCACTCCAGACCGTCTTGTTGACGTCGTCGTTGCAGCCTTCGGAGTAGGTGAGAAAACCGATCGTGCCGGACTGGAGCTGTCGGAAGATGTTGGCTTCGCCGAGGGACCGGGGATTGATGCATTCGCGGCCGTGCGTGACGGCCAGTGCGAAGTCCCAATCCGGCACTGGATACTGGCACTGCCGGCTGTGGGTGATGTCGGGATAGCGTCGGACCGGGTATTTTTTTGGCAATTGTGCGAGTAGCACTGGCAACGAAACGCGGACTTGTGGACCGAACACGATGCCATCCAGCCAGGCCGGTTCATCGCGGCGAAGGATTTCCAGGAATTCATCCAACCAGACCTGCGAGAACCCTTGCGGGGAAACCCACAGCTGCGCCTTCGGATGCGTGCGGCGCAAAACCTGCTTCGCGCGTTCCAGATAACCGAGCAGGTGCTTGGGCTGCGTGTGTCCCGGGTCGCCGCCGGGGACAAACACGGCGTCGATGCGGGGGAGCTTGGCGAACACTGCGCCCCATTCGCGGAGTTCTGTCTCCACGGTCGCCGTGTTCGTGTAGTCGGCGGCCATGGCCGGAAACCAGATCCAGACATCGAGGTCGTACCCGTCAGCGAGGCCGGACATGCCGACCATCATCTCCAGCGGCGGGCGCGGGAAATGCGGGCTGGTGGCGTCATCGTCCGTCCGCGGCGGAACTAACTCGACCGCGTTCGCGCCGAAGACGATCAAGTCGCGATAGTACTGCTCCCACTGCGGCAGGTCCCAGGCGTCGTAGCTGTTCGTCTTGGGACGATAGCCGAGTTGATGGCCGCGCAGCGAGTATTTTGGCGACGAGGAGACGTTTACGTCGTCGGGAAGCGCCAAGTTGCCCGTCGCCATCGCAAACATCCGCAACAGCCGTCCAACGCCGAAGAACACGCCGCGGTCGTCGTTGCCTGTTAGAAGCACCGCGCTCTTGCCGTCCGCGCTCGCCGTGCGCAAGGAGTACCCTTCGGGCGCGGCGGGCGATGTTGACGGCTCAAGCAGCCCACTAAATCGTTTCGCGCTCGCTGGCGGCGTGTTGCGGTCCGAGATGACAATTGCCGTCGCCAAGTCGTCGCGCCACGCCTTCACGACAGGCAAGCGCGCGCCGGTGCGTTTTCCGATCTCTTCCACGAGCATTTGCGCGGCTTTCATTTGCCGCGCGGACGCATTGGGACTTACGACCACTTCCGCCTTGGTGAGATCCAGTGTTCTGGCGCACGTCGCCGAGCCGAGGAGCGAAGCCAGGAGGAACGCCAACCACAGCGCCAACGAAGTTTTCATGGATGAGAATTCCCAAGTGCGACGGCATGTTCAGCAAGTTGTGCGGTGCGGGGACTGGCGGCGACCGTGTTCCAAATCGCGCTGCGCGATGCGACGGTCATCCGGTTGCCAGTCGTTCGATCTGGTTGACTTCGGCGGCTTCCAGTTGAAAGTCAAAGATGTCCAGATCCGTGTGCATATGAGCGGCGTCGGTCGTGCCGGTCAAGGGAAGCATGCCGACGTCGAGGGCGAACCGGAAGACAATTTGCGCGACGTTCCGATGGTGGCGTTGGGCGATCTGAGTCAGTTCGGCGCTCGCCAGCACCTGTCGATTTGCTGTGAGCAACGAAAAACCTTGGTAGATAATGTCGTTGGCGGTACAGAATTGGCGAATCTGGCGATCCCAGCCGCGCACGGCGAAGCAGCGGTTTTGCACGAACCGCGGACGAACCCGTGCCTGCTGGCAGAGGAGTTGCAGTTGTTCCAACGAGACATTGCTGACGCCCAGCAGGCGGGCCCGGCCGCTGTCGTGAATGGCTTCCATGGCGCGCCAGGCGTCCCAATCGTCGAATGTTAGTCCAATACCGCTCGACGGTCCATGCAAGACGTAGGAATCGATTTGCTCAACGCCTAAGTGTTCCAGCGACCGGGCGAACGACTGCTCCACTTGCAGCGGAATCGCGGCCGCGGGATCGTAGGGCAGTCGATGATCCTGTCCGCCGCGAAAGGTGAACTTGGTTTGCAGAAACAGATCGTCGCGTGCGACCAGACCGCTCGTTATGGCTGCGGCGACCGCCTGGCCGACGGCGGCCTCATGGTAGTGGCGACGCTGGTTGGCGGTGTCGATGCCGCGGAAACCTTGTTGCAACGCAATTTCGGTGAGTGTTTGCGTCCGCTCCTCTTTCCACGCAGTTCCGTAGAGGAATCGAGGCACGCTCACCCCGTCGATCAACTGCGTCTGGTCGGTCATGATGGGATCGGTTGTTGGTTCCGGCAATGTTCAACGTAGCGGCGTCGTCATGTAGGTCCGCCAGCGACAACCATGATTATCGACGATCGGCACGCGCGTGGGTAGGGCCGAGGTCAATTGCCAGGTTGATGGAGAATTGGTCTGATAGGCGATGATCGCTTCGCCGCCTCTGAATCGGAAAGACGCTTGATGAGTTCCTTTTCGCTGCCATCGATACCGGTTGCATTACAATGGCATGGTTCGCCGTTGGATTGGCAGGCTGGACCGGGGAATCAACTGCGTATCGTCGCGGGCGAACGGACGGACTGGTTCATCGACCCGGCCACCGGCGTGTTGCAGGACAACGCGCCTTGCGCCTACTTTGTTCCGCCAGCGCCTGAGTTTCTGCTGAGTGCGCGCGTCCAAGTAAACTTTGCTTCGACGTTCGACGCCGGTGTCATCCAATTGCGCGTGCGCGACGATTTGTGGGCGAAGTTAGGCTTTGAGTATTCGCCAGCGGGCGAGCCGATGGTGGTGTCTGTCGTCACCCGCGGCGTGTCCGACGATTGCAACTCCGCGGTGATCTCCGGCGACACGGTCTATCTGCGCGCCGCGGTGATGGAGAAGACCATCGCGTTCCACTATTCCGGCGACGGGCGGAAATGGTCGCTCGTCCGCGATTTTGCGTTGGATTCGATGGCCGATCTACGGGCAGGGCTTTCGGCCCAATCGCCGCACGGAAAGCAATGCGCGGTGGAGTTTTCGGAGATTCAGTGGCAACCGCGTCGCCTGGTTGATTTACGCAATGGCGAATAGGCGCTGCTCGCGAAGGCACAGCGTCATTCCACACCGCGATTCGTTATCCGGACAACCCACATCTATCGCTGAAGCCGCGCATCCTTGGCGATCCATGACGACTTTGGCCGCGCGTCCTTCAAGAGTCCTTCTTGCATCTTCAATGGCAGCCCCGCTTCGATGTGCAGGAGTTCCAGCAGGGCGTGATCCCAGGAGTTTTCGCGCGATGCGTCCTTGGGTTGACTGGCAATCGGCGCGAACAGGTACGCTTGGTCCGCGTCGACCTCTTGAACGCGCGTTCGCGATGCGAATGTAACGCGCGGCGCGACGCTGGCGACCGGCGACGGCATGCTGGCGCCGAAATTGTTACGGACGTTGTTGAGGTCGGCAATGTTCACGTCGCCGTCGCCGTTCGTATCGCCCAGGCCGACGCCGCCGAAGTTGTTGCGGACGTTGTTCAAGTCGGTGATGCCGACCTCACCGTCACCGTCGGTGTCGCCGAGCAACGTCGGCTCGTCCAGGCCGGGCGAGCCGTGGATGTCGCGGCTCGCGCGCCACGAGGCGCCGTCTTCCCAGGCTTCGGTCGGGCCATCCGCGTCGTCGATCACCAGGGAATAGCCGGAACCGTCGGTCTCGGGCACCCAGTTGTCGTCGTAAATGAAATCGAGAATCGTCGCGCCGGATTTATTCTCGAGTCGGAGCCGCTCGCCGGCATTGTCGAGGCGCCCGTCGAAGACGCCCGCGACGGGTTTCGCGTCGCCGTAGCGGCTGGCGAAGGCGTCGGCGTTTTGCACCAGCACGAGCCGGGCGCCCGGCGCGAGTTCCGTGATGGCCGAAGTAGCGAAGTCGAATGAGATGCCGACGTTGAAGCGCGCGTTCGCGAGCGACAGCGCGATCGGACCCGTGTTCACCAGTTCGATGAATTCGTAGTTGGCGTCTTCGTAGATGCCGCCCGGCGGACCTTCGGCAGGGTGATAGTGAATCTCCGCGATACGGAGGTAGTCCTCCAGCGGGCGGTCGGAGACGGTGCTTTCCACGACGATCGAATCCGTGGCGATCAGCTTGCCGCGGAAATCGTACGCTTCGAGTTGCAGCGTGTGCTCGCCGAATGGCACGGGAACCTTGGCCGTCCAACTGTCGAGGTCGGTCCAGGTCAGGGCGAGCGGCTGGTCGCTTCCCGCCAGGCGGATTTCGCGAACGTTCACCCAGCCGTTGCCGCCGATCGTAGCAGTCGCCTCGTTGACGACCATTCCGTCGGCCGTGGTGATCGAGAACGGGATCTCCGCCACACGTCCCTTGACCTGCGTGAGAATGCTGTTGGAACGCGTGACAATGAACGCCAGATGGCTGGCGAAGGGCTGCGCCGGCAACAACTGCCCGTAATTGGTGGCCCAATGGGCCATGTACGTGGAGTTGTAGGTGGTGCTGATGATGTCCTGCACATGGCCATAGTACGCCCGCGCTCTGGCGGGCGTATTCATGAGCTTCGGCAAGTCGGGGTTGTTTGGGACCAATGGACGATTGACGTCGTAGAAGGCGTCCAGGTCGTGCGGCATGTGCAGAAACCGGTGATCGCTCGGCCGCTCGTAGAACATGACATTGTGCTGCGAGCCGTCTCCGCCGTAGCTGTCGCCGGCGCCGGAGAGCATTGAAATGGCGAAGCCGCGCATCCATTGATCGACGTCGATGACCTCGTTGGGGTCGACGGGATCGCGCCCACCGCCTGCCGCGAAGCCCTTCACAAACGTCATCAGACGGCTGTAGTCATCTTCCGCGCGATTGTTCTTGAGCAAGTACGTCCAGCGATAATCTTCCGGATTGTTGCCCAGGTCGCGAATCGTCGTGCCAACGACGGAATCGGGATTCGGCACTTTCAGTCCCTCGGGCGTGCCGTTGTCGGTCGAGTTGAGTTGATAGACGAGCTCGTACTCGTACATGTTCCCCGCGTCGCCATTCTCGTACTGCGAATCGAGATAGTCGCTGCCGTAGCGGGCCAGTTGCAGTTCCGCTCCGCCCGTGTGCGTCGCCTGCGGCGTGATGACCTTGATCAGGTCGTGATACTTGGTCGGCAAATCCTCGGCGTGGTTCATCGCCGCGTGGATCAGCATTTCCCGCTGGCCGAAGCCGACACTTTCGGAGCGATCGATCGCGACCGTGCGATGCACGCCTCGGAAGAGCTGCTCAGCGTTGAATTGCACCGCGAAACCCAGACGTTGGGGCGTGGTGCGGCTGTGCTCGCTTCCCTTGAGGCGGATGCCGACGTCGTAAAAGACTTCGGATTCGTTGTAGATCACCGTGCCGGGAATCCAATCGTTGCTCATCAGATTGGTAGTGCGATGCAGCAGCGTTGCATCCGGCTGTGTGAGCAGCAGGCGGAGGTTATGCAGCCCGTTGGTGGCCGCCTGATTGTCGTTGACTTTGTAGAGCGCACGTGCATCGCGGCCGCGCGCCGGGAACGTGGAAGTGGCCGCCTCCGGCGAGGCGTCCACGCCTTCCACGTAGAACTGCACGATCGTGCTCGCCGCGAAGCCAGGTATGACGCCGCGATGGAGTCCGTCGGCGCCCAGCGTCATGGGGGCGCTGTTCCAAGCGCCGCCAGCGGCCGCATACCAGAGGGTCATGGATGCCACGCCCGCTGCATCGCTGGCCCGCGCGCTGACCGTCACCGGCGCAAACGCCGCCGGCACCACGGGCGAATGTTTGAAGTCCGTATACGTGGGGCCGATGTTCTCTTCCAGCCGTGTATTGTCCGAACCCGGCGTACCGCGCAGCTCGGGTTGATCGATCTCGGTCGTCTGCACGAGCCGGTTGAAATACAGCCGCGTATGCAATTGCCTCGAACCGGCCACCCAGCGGGCGCGGAACGAGATCTCGTATTCGCGGCCGTTGACGATGGTGACGATGTCGTTGCCGAACTTGAGCGTGGTTTCCGCGTGGTTCGACATATGCTCCGTCTCGCCGGTCGCGCGGAGACGCAACACTTCGTTGCTGGGATCGTCCGGATCCGCGACGACATCGCCATGGTGGTTGCCGATGATCCGCCACTTGTCGGCGTTGCCGGCGGAGAACGTGCTGTTCTGAATCACTTGCCGGTTGGTGCCCAACGGGTCTTCGACGACGCGAATGTCATCGAGCAGCACTTCGCCGCTTTCGAGCAGGCCCATCACAAATTCTTGCCACTGCCCGTCGGGACCAACCTTGCTGGCCTGGGCGACGCCGCGATACGTATACGTCCGCCATTCCGTCTGGCCGGTGGAATCGCTCGCCGCCCAGGCTTCCGGCGACGCGTTGTCCGCCCAGGGATCCCGCAACTCCAGTGTCACGCCGCCGCCGTCGGCGAACTCGGGCCAACGCCCGCCCTCATAGTAGTGCACTTCATCCGCGGGATTGCCGACGCTATCGCGGAGCCGAATGCGTTCGTCTGTATTGGACAGCGAACCGGCGAAGCCGCCGATGATCGTGGCCGATGGATACTTCGCGGCGAGCGCGACGGGATCGTTCGCCACGACCAGGTGCGCGCCTGGCGCCATGACGGTTCCCGCTGGAAAGACGTACTCCATGGCATCGTCGAACGACCAGCCGGAAAGATCCACCGGGAGGTTGCCGCGATTATACAACTCCACCCATTCTTCGGCGCTTTCGGCGAAGGGTACGGCCGGCTGCGGCGGCGTGATCAATTCCGCGGTGAGCAACGTGGCGCCGAACACGACATCGGTTGAGCCGACCGTGCGCTGATGTGTTTCGACGGCCAGGTGATTCTCGCCCGCCACCAAGAACTCTGGCGGAATAACGAACGACTCGCTCATGATGGCATCGCCGACGGCCCCGGTGGCCTCGGTCAGATAGTTCAGCTCTTCTTCCAGCGTGTCCTGATTGAAGTCCAGGAAGCGATGCCCGTTGATATAGAACACGGCGCCGTCGTCGACGACATGGCGCAACTGCACCGGCTGGTCCGACGAGTCCAGTTGGAAGGTCGTGCGGAAGTAGTAGGTCAGGAACCCGTGCGTCAGCGGCGTCGTCTTGGCGCCGGGCAGCGCCCCCGTCTCGTAGTAAAACAGGCCACCGCCGGACTTCCACTGCGTGTCGTTGTAGCCTGGTTCCCGCCAAGCTTCGCCACGATCCAAGCCGGAATCGTCGTAGCGCCAGGTCGCGGTGAGTGGCAACAGCGTGGTGGCGGGCCCGAACTCGCCCGCGGTGGCCGGCGAGCCCAACGTCGGTGCATCGTGGTACATGATCTCGTTGATCACAATGTCGTCTTGCAACGAGAACTCGTTTTCATCGCCGGGCGTCAACACTGAGGGGCGCAAGAAATCGTTCGTCATCGGATCGAGCCGGGCTTGCCCAAACTCGGTGACGCGCGCGGCGTCAACGATTTCCGCGCCGTTGTTCGCAGCCAGCAACAGTTCCTCGCCCAACCCGGGCTGAAAGCCGAGTTGCGCGACGTTCAGCGTCAGAAAGTCTCCGACGGGCAACGACTGCACCGGCAATGAATAGCTGTCGCCGGAGCCAGTCAAGACGCGATAGCCGTTGAGGGGCGCCGCGGCATCGCTGGTGTTCGCCAACTCGATCCAGAATTGATTGCCAACCGGCGCGATCTCCGACAGACGAAGTCCCACGACGATGGGCGCCGTCGGCACGCCAGGCGCGCCAAAGTTCTCTTGCCCGGGCGTCCCGCCGACGCGAACACTGCTGGCCCAGTTCGCCGCTGGTTCGCTGGCCAAGTTACGATTGATCTTCGCGAGGCTGGCGCCGCTGCCATCGGGAGCGATCGGCCAGAGTCCTCCGTCGGAGTACTCGATTTCGTTCATCAAGCGATCGTTGCGATCGACCAACTGGAGCGCGTCCGAGTTGTTGGAAAGCCGTCCGGTGAACGGCCCCAATGCTCCGGCAAACTGACCTGAGGCCGCGAGCGCTGTTGGATTGCGGGCAATGACGAGGTACTCACCGCCGCCCAGGAACGTGCCTTCCTCGAAGGTGAACTGAATGCCGCCGTCCAGACGCCAGTTCGACAAGTCCATGTCGACGGCCATCTGATTGTGCAGTTCGACCCATTCCAACTGTTCGTCGACGTCGGTGGGATGATACATCAACTCGTTGAAGACGACGGTGCTGTCGAGGACGAGTCGTTGTTCGAGAGATTCCAACTGGATCCGACGCCGGCGCATGGAGTTCACTCCGAGTGCAAATTCAAAAGGTCCCGCGCAGCGCGCAAGAGCGGCGAAGCGAAGGTTTCCCCCGGGTAGGGCGCAGACGCCCCCCGTCCTCAGCTTAGCAAGAAACTAAACCCAAATGGTGGAAGACGATGGGCCGGACGCAGCGCGCCGGCCCATCGTTCCCCCTTCAGATTAAGCGAGACGGCGTCGCATGACGAGAGCGCCGATGCCCAGGCAAACGGCCAGCACGACGCTGCCCGGCTCCGGAACCGCGTTCGCCGGGCCGCCAGCCCCGAAGTTATTGCGGACGTTGTTCAGGTCGGTGATGGTGACGAGGCCATCGCCATTGGTGTCGCCCAAACCTGCGCCGCCGAAGTTATTGCGGACGTTGTTCAAGTCTTCGATGGTGACTTTCCCGTCGCCGTTCGTATCACCTTCCTGGCCGACCGCTCCGGCGATTCCGAAGAACTGCACTTCGCTCAACCCCGCGAACGCGGCATCCGGTTCCCCGCCAACGGCCGGATACGTGACGCCGTTGTGGTTGGAGCGAATGTCGAACCGCACGAAACGGATGTCGTTGCGATCGAGGGCAATCGTCTCCGAGAAGTCGACGTCGCCGACGCCCGGCGCCACGTCCAGAGCAAAGCTGCCGGCCGGCGTGAAGGGGCCGGCGAAATCCGCAGCAACCGAAATATCAAACGCGTTGACGCCCCGACCCAAGAGTTCGGGCCGACCCTCCAGCGTTTCGTTGTAGTTCCAGATCTTCACGTCGGTCACGTCCGTGACGGCGCCCATGTCGAACACAACGAAGGGGGCGGTATCGGTGCCGCCTAAGAAGCCGACGCCGTTGGTAAGCCACATGAAACCATCGGGAACAATCGTGTGCGTCCCGGCGGCGAAGTCCATTCCGGAGCCATCCAGCATGTGCGAGGCGGCCCGTTCAAAGGGCGTCCCCAATTGGCTGGATACGTTTGCGATCGCTACATTCGGCAGCCGGTATTCAGTTCCCGGCGTCGGGGAACCAACATAGTTAACGGTCGCCGGGGCCAATTCGCTGCCTTCAGTGGGCACTACGGCCAACGTGAGGTCTCGATATCCACCTGGACGAAACGGCTCGCCCAACTGAATGATCTCGTTGTTCGCCAGCGTCGTGACGCCGGGATTCCGCAGCTCACTCAGCTGTCGGTTGCGGGGATTTGCTTTTTCCCAATTGGGCGTCGGCTTATCGGTCAGGCTGTCCCACGTCGCTGGGTTCAGGCTGGCGCTTCCCGAGGCGATGGAATAGTTGTCCAGTTCGAACGGCGCTCCCGTCTGGTTCGTGAGCGACGTGACTCCGGAGTAAGGATTGACCGTCAGCACCAGCTGGGCGCTTGCGGCCGAAGTCAATGCACCGACCAAACCGACCACGGCAAGGCCCGCTGCGGCCTTGCGCGAGCGGCGTCCCACGTACAGCAGTCCCGCTCCCAGCGCCAATAACAAAACGCTCGACGGTTCCGGCACCGTGATGCCGTTCTGTCCGAGCCGCGTCTTCATCAAGCGAAAGTCAAAGCCGTCGACGCGGCCGTTGAGGTCGACGTCCCCTTGCTCGAACGTGTTGCCAGTGCCGAAGTTGTCGCGCAGAATGCCGTAGTCGGCCAGGTCGACCACGTCGTCGTAGTTGATATCGAACGGATCGAACTCCGGCAGGCCAATGGGGCTTGTGCCATCGGCCAGCAGCGCGATCTGAGCGGACTTCAGCGGCTCATTCCAAAACGCCAGGTCATCCATCCAGCCGAGAAAGTTGGAGTAGCTGTCGCCCCGCGTGCCGACGATCAATGGATTGTCGTTGGTCACGAGCGGCCCGGCCAAATTCGACGTTCCCGCAGGTGCGCCGTCAACGTAGAACTGCACTGCGGCGCCGGCGTTGACCACAGCCGCCACGTGGTGCCATTCCAGCGGAGCGATTGCGACGTTGCTGCTATAGCCGCCCAGCGTCGGGCCTTCCGTCGTTTGGTGCAGGAAGTCGAGGAAGCCTCCTGGATTGATGCGGAGTTCGAAATTGCCGGGGTAGTTGATGGGCGCGGTGCCGCTGGGCCCCTTCACGGCGATGAAGTAATACGTCGCGGCGTCCGACATGTTCACCCAACCGGCGATGGTCAGTCCCGTGGTCATGTCCAGAGACGCCGAGTCGGGCACAAAGAAGCCGCCAGGTCCGCCTTCCATATTGAAGGAAGTCCCCGAGCCGATCTGAGGCGGCACATCGTCATGGAAAGTGCCGTGTTGAACCGAGGATGGGTTATTGCCGAACCCTGAGGAGTCTTCCACTTCCTCGTCAAAGTTGTAGTAGGCGACCAAATCCGCTTGGGCGGTCGAGGCGGCCAACAACAGGCCGGTCAATGCCAATGCGCGCAGCGCGAGCCTCATGGAGTATCTCCTGTTCATCGAAGACCAGTGGTAGATGTCCGCCCGAATCTGTTCCGACGAAAGAGTCGTTCGGTCCAGACTTCAAGGTCTGGCCTACCGCTAAATGCGGCGACCAGATGAAGTCGAGAAGCCCCCCTCGCGACGCAATACTTATAGCCATCAACGATGGCTAATGCAAACTAAATGGGCAACTTAAATTCGTGGATTTTGCAAAAAGATTGCCTGGTCGATAAAGGACCAAAGGTCCGACGCGATCGAATATCTCTCCGGTGGGGGGCGCTTCGCGGGATCGGCCATTACGAATCGACGTCGCAGTCGATGAATCGTCTCACAGCCCCATCGAGTTATTCGCCGAGCGCTTCCAGGATCTCCCAGCGCTCGTACGCGTTGGCGAGTTGGCTTTCCAACTGCCTCAACTGGTCCGCGACCGCGGCGATGCGCTCACCCGATTGGCGATAATAGTCAGGACTGGCCATATCCGCGTGGATCGCGGCTACCTGGGATTCAATTCTCTCGATCAAAGCGGGCAAGGTGTCGCGCTCTTGCCGCTCCTTGAAGGTCAGCTTGCGCGATGGTTTGGCGGGGGCCGACGGAGATTCCGAACGCACCGCCGCTTTCATCGCGGACACTTCGTTTACCGAACGATTGGCCCGCTGCCGCAGCCAGTCGTCGTAGCCGCCGACGTATTCGCGCACGCCGCCGTCTTCGAACACAATCGTGCTTGTGACGACGTTGTTGAGAAACGTGCGGTCGTGGCTGACCATCAGCACCGTGCCTTCGAATTGCACCAGACGATCTTCCAATAGCTCCAAAGTTTCCGCGTCCAGGTCGTTGGTCGGCTCGTCCAGCACCAGCACATTGGCGGGCTTGGCGAACAACTTTGCCAGCAGGACGCGATTGCGCTCGCCGCCGGACAGAAACCGCACCGGCCCGCGGGCTTGCTCCGGGCTGAACAGGAAGTCTTGCAAATAACCGATGACGTGCCGCGACTGGCCGTTGAACTGAATCGAAGCGGAACCGTCGGTGACATTGTCCTGCACCGATCGATCGTCGTCGAGCTGCTGACGCAGTTGATCGAAATAGGCGATCTGCAGATTGGTTCCCAGACGGACCGTGCCCGACTTGGGGGAAAGTTGGCCGAGCAACACGCGCAGCAGCGTGGTTTTACCGGCGCCGTTCGGCCCCATGACGCCGATCTTGTCGCCTCGCATGACGCTGGTGGAGAAATCGCGAAAAACCTCTCGCTCGCCGTAGGAAAACGCAATCGCGGAGGCCGCAGCGACCAAGGTTCCACTGCGGTTACCCTCTTGAATCTCGATCCGCGCGTTCGACGTCGGCGATTGCCGTTCGCTCCGCGCTTTGCGCATGGCTTCGAGGGCGCGCACGCGGCCTTCATTGCGGGTGCGCCGGGCTTTGACGCCTTGCCGGATCCAGACCTCCTCTTCGGCCAGCCGTTTGTCGAATAGCGCGTTTTGCTTTTCTTCGGCGGCTAGCGCGTCGACCTTGCGGACGAGAAACGTTTCGTAATCGCAGGACCAGTCAAAGAGGCGGCCGCGATCGATCTCGAGAATGCGCGTGGCCAGATTTCGCAGGAACCTTCGATCGTGCGTGACGAAGATCAATGTGGCGCGGCAGCGCGCGAGGAATTCTTCCAACCAGGTGATCGATTCCACGTCGAGATGATTCGTCGGCTCGTCCAGCAATAACACGTCAGGATCGCCCGCCAGCGCCTGAGCAAGCAAGACGCGCCGTTTCATGCCGGAGGAGAGCGATTCGAAAGCGGCGTCCGCGGGCAGTTCCATGCGGGACAGCAGTTGCGTGGCCCGCTGTTCGACTTGCCAGGCGTCTCCGGCGTCCGTGGGTTTGAAGCCGCGGACGACGATATCCATCACCCGGCCCGTGACGTCTTGCGGCACGTCCTGCGACAGCAGGGCTACGGAAGCGCCGAGGGAGTAGCGCACTTGCCCCTCATCGGGCTCGACGTCGCCGTTCAGAATGCGCAAGAAGGTCGATTTGCCCGCGCCGTTTCGGCCCAGCAAGCCGATCCGCTCTCCCGGTTCGATCTGGCACGAAACACTGTCCAGTAACGCAGGGCCGCGGAAGCCGATGTGAAGTTCATTGACCGAAATCAGCGGCATATCGAAAACTATCGGGGACCAGGTCGTTCGGACATCGGCCCAACGGCGGCCGATCCATGTGCGCATCGCGTAACCAACCCAGGTCAGCTCGGCGACGCCCCAATCTTACCCGACGACCGGTCGCGAATATCAGCCCGGTGGCTGGGGAGGATCGATTCGTCCTGCCTGCGATCGTCGAATCCGCTAAGATGCCGTGCCTGGGCCTTCCGATTGTCACATCGCCGATGAATGTTTTGAATGCAAGCCTGTTGAGGCGTCCGTATTGGGCGCTGTTTTTCGTCGCGCTGGCGGTGCGGCTGTTAGCGGTGCAACTGCTCTGGGCGCCGTCGGATCTGCCGCGCAGCTACGAGCATGGCGAGATCGCCGCGAATCTCGTCGCCGGGCGCGGGTTTCGCGTGGAGTTTCTGCATGCCGACCGCCTGACTTCCCAGCAGGCCCCGTTCTACCCGTACTTGCTGGCCGGGGCATTTCTGCTTTACGGAACGCATGCTCCGGCGGCGGACCTGGCCGTCCAGACGCTGCAATGTTTTGCCGGAGCGGTAATTTGCCTGGAGGTGGTACGGCTTGCGCGCGCCGTGTTGCCCGAACGAAGCCGAGTCGCGTGGATCGCCGGCTACGGCGCGGCGCTCTATCCGCCGCACGTCTATGCGGTCACCCATCTGCAGGTAGCGCTCTGGGCGGCGCTCTGGCTCACGCTGTTGGCGGCCTGGTGTTTGAGCGCCGACCCGACGCGGATCGTTCGCACCGGCGCTGTCGCGGGTCTACTGGGCGGATTGCTCGTGCTTACTGAACCGATCCTCGCCCTCGCGTTGCCGGTGCTGGCGATGGCGCTTTGGCAACGGGCCTATCGCATTGGAATTGGCGCGAAGCGCTGGATTGCTTCGGCGCGACCGACCGTCGTGATGACAGTGGCCACGTGCTTGTTGATTGCGCCGTGGATCGTGCGCAACTATGCCGTGCATGGCGAATGGGTGTTTATCAAGTCCACTTTCGGGTACGCCTTTTGGCAGGGGAACAACGCTTCCAGTTGGGGCACCGACAAGATTCCCATGCCCGATGCAGCGATGCGCGCCGCCCAGCACGACGGCTCGATCCGCGAGATGAACGCTGCGCTCTGGGCCGCGCGTTACGAAACGACTTACATCGACGACCTGCTGTTGACCGACGAGGACTACGCCCAGTTCGCAGAACTATCTGAACCTGTGTGTTGCCGACTGCTAGGGGACCGGGCGTGGCAGTTTATTCACGACGATCCTGGCACCTACGCGAAGTTGTGCCTGAATCGGCTGCGGTATTTTCTGCTGTTCGACGAGACGAACCCCAAGGCGTCGCATCTTGTCTACCGTGGATCGACGCTCGCCTGGCTGGTGCTCGCGATCAGCGGTTTGGTCGTGACACGCCGCGAATGGAGGACCCTGTGGCCGACTTACGCGGTGTTCGGGCTGATCCTCGTGTTTCATGTGCTCACCATTACGTCGGCCCGTTTCCGTATTCCGGTGGAGCCGCTGACGTTTTCCTGGTGCGCGGCCGGTGTGGAACAAATCCTACGATGGATCGCGGCGCTGCGCGGTCGGCGGGCGTAAGGTAGACTTGCGCGGAGCGTATCATGCGGATCCGACCTTCATTCCTACCGACGATCAGTACGCACCGGCGGCGCGTCCTGGTCGACTGGGCGCTCGTCCTCTTGTCTCCACTGTTTGTGCTGATCGCCATTTTGACTGCGCCGATACTGTTGCTATTTGCGTTCGTCGATTATTTGCAACTTCGACACTATTGCTGGAAACACCAAGTCTGGACGTTTCTGGTCTCGACGCAACGGCGCGGCTGGCACGAATTCGTCCGTAACAATGTGGAGCCGGTGCTGCCCGACGGGATGGCGCTCGTCTGGTTCTGCGACCTCGCCACGCCCGGCAGCCCGATGCGATGGCTGAGTTCCGCCGTGGCCAGCCAGGTGAAGCCGTGCGTCGTCCATGTGACGCTGTTTCGCGTGCGCGCGCATTCGATTCATTCGCGGCTCAAGGATCAGAAGTGGCGGCGCCGCGTGGATGTCGAGACTCAACGCGAGGTGCGGAAGGCCCTGCGCGAAGAATTGGAGCTGATTTGCGGTAAGTTCACGGAAGGCCCATCGCCATGACGCCGCGCGAAGCAATCGATGCCGGTCGTAAGGTGCTGGATCCGCTATTGACCTCGGCCGGATTTCGCTTCGATTCCGGCGCGGACGGGCAGGGTTCCGGCGGTCCATTTGCCAGAGCCGCTTACGTTAAGACGGACCTCAGAATGCATTTCAGCTATCGCCGGGCCGTCGGCGACGTGCACTACGTGGTCGGCGGTGAAACCATCGAGCACACGACGCTGATGCGCATGCTGGGCAAATACAGCGATTCCAAGTTTGCGTCTTTTGATCGCTCCGAACCGCTAACCGGCTTTGCGGCCTTGCGGGATGATTTGCAGGCCTTCTGCAGTGATTTCCTCAACGGACACGGTGCGGAACTCAAGAGACTTGCCATCGAACTCCGGTCGCAAGGAGGAAGGCTACCGCCATACCTGCCGTAACACGGATCGCGGTTCAGGTGTTCGTTGACGCGGCGTTGCGGAGCCAGCGCAGAACCTGCCCGGCCAGTTCCGCATAGCAACCCAGGTATTGGTGGTTCGCGCCAGCGAGAACGCGCACGTCCGCTGTCGCCTCACCGGCTGCTTTGAGACGCTCGATCTCCTCCGGCAGTCCTGCGAAGGGTCCGCCTTCGCCCAGTTCCTCCGTGCCGAATGTCACCAGCGTTGGCGTTGTCACCTGTTTCAATAGCCGTGGCACGTGGTAGCGTTCCTCCGGCCCGTATTTGTCGACGTATCCCGCCGCTGTGACCACATACGGTAACGGGAACAGGACTTCCATCAATGTTTCGCCACGGCCGGCGGCGACATGGTCCTGCGCTTCACCAAGCGTTGATTGAAACAGTTCTGACTTCCGACCCGCCGCAAACCGGGCGTGCGATAGCCACGGCGGCGAAATCGCCAGCAGACGCACGATGGCGGGCCACTCTTGCTGAGACAATGCATAGATGCCTTTGAGTGCGCCCAGACTGTGCCCCAGCAGACCGATGCGTTGATAGCCGCGCTCGGCCAGCAACGCGAGCCAGGCTTGAAGATCGGCGACGCAGTCGGATACCCGTTCGTAGGCCGATCCATGGATCTTGCCGGCGCTCGTGGCGATCAGGTCGTGTCCGCGCGTGTTCACCCGGAGCAGCGGCAAGCCGACTTCCAACAGGTACGGCGTCAGGCCGTTGAAGAACGCCGAGGCGTAGAAGTTGCTTCCGGTGCCATGCACGCCGAGCAGGCAATCGACGCCGTAGTCGGTTCCGCTGGCATTGGCTGGAATTAACACGCCGTCCAGGCGCAACGCATCGGCAGTCTGGACGTGCAGCAATTCAACGAGCATCAGGTAGCCACTTTCAATGAGTAAGCGACAGAGAGATGGAATTCGTTTCCCGCGTCGCGGCTATTTGACGCCACTAGCGCTCGATGCTTCGTCGGCGCTTAACAATCCGTCGGCGTCGGCATCCAGCGCGCGAAAGTGCTCTGCTGGCAGCGGCGACTCCCTCGCGGTCACGAGGCCATCGTCATTGGCGTCCATCGCGCGGAACCATTTGGGCGAGCTCGTGACTGCGACCGTCGGAGTGGTCGACCTACTGGATCGCTTGGGGAGCGCCACACCGCCCCATGATTTGGCGCTCGGTCCGACAAACTCGAGGGAAAAATATCGCCTCGACGGACAATCGATTTCGCTCGTCAACGCGACCGAAGCAAAGCTCAACTCCGCCATGCTCAACCGGCCGTTCGAGTCGCCGTCGATCAGAGCCGTGGGGTTCCCGGTGTGATCCGTAACCTGCACCCACACCTGGCAGGCGGCGCCTTGAGCGACCAGATCGCAGTAGGCGTTCAGTTCCTCCGACGTCAACTGTCCATCCGCGTCTCGATCGGCATAGCGTGCCAACTCGGTAAACCCGGAAAGACTTGGAGATTGACCAATCTCGTCGAGGCGGAGGAATCCGTTGCTGCCCGCGGACGCCTGGAACTGGGCCAGCAGGAACTCGCGCGTGGTCGCCACGTCGGGCGCCGAGCGCTCAGCTACGACGGTGAGTGTCCATGGCTCGCGCGGATGAGAAACCCGGAAGCGGCGCGAGGCCAGCCAAGTGCTGACGATGTCTCCCTGCGTTGTGGTGGCGGCTGCCGATTCTGGCAAATCACTGCCAAGTTCGATACGCAAGACCGCGCGCGGCGTCGATTCGACTTTCTGACTCAGGTCAGCGGCGTCCGCCTGGCGAAGAACGTCGCCAGCGAAGGCCAGGAACTCGTTTTCTTCCCAAACGTCGTCTTCATTCAAATCATAACGCCGCAACGCCTGTGGCAATGTGGTGTCGCTAGGCGTCGCCATCGCCTTATGAAAAATATGGGCCAATTGAAGGTCGCGCTCCGCGTGCGGAACATATTCAACGACGACGGGGGCAAATCCATGGAGGCGACTATACTCTTCCATCTCCTGCGGAGCCGCCGCGCCATTCCGGTTTGCATCGAGCGTCGCGAAATCGAGTGTCAGCAGGCCGCGATCCGGCAGCGGCAGCGGCATCATTCGCGCCACTTCTTCCCGATTCAATGTTCCATCGCGATCCTGATCGAAGTAATCGACCAGTTTGGACAAAAAATCGCGCCAGGGCTTCTCGACATCCTGTCCATGGAGCGAAAGCTCCAGTGAGATCGCCGGCACGTCGTAGGGAGCGTTCGCTCGCAGGTCGATTTGCGCCTGCGCGCGGGATACGATCAGCATTAGCGCTATGAGAATCGAGAACCTCATGCCAGCGCCTCGCGGATGGGCTGGCCAATAGGGTCCACCAGTCGAATCGGGCGATCGACGTTGGAGTCGTTCTGAATCCGCGGATCGATTTCGAGCGCCGTGCAGACGGTCGCCATCAGGTCCGGCACCGTGACCGTCTGTTACTCGATCTGCATGCCGTCCGGGCTCGTGCGGCCGATGTGCTGGCCGCCGCGAATGCCGCCGCCCCCCAGCACGACGCTCCAGGCCGCCGCATAATGGTCGCGGCCCGCGCGCGGGTTGATCGCGGGCGTCCGCCCGAATTCGCCCATCCACACGATCAACGTCGAGTCCAACAGTCCGCGGCTGTTCAAATCTTCGATCAGCGTCGACCAACCGGCGTCGAGCGCGCCGGAGAGCGTCTTCACCTGCTCGAAGTTATTGTCGTGCGTGTCCCAGCCGTCGAGCGTGACTTCGACGAAAGACACGCCACGCTCGACCAATCGACGCGCCAGCAAACAACCCTGGCCGAAGTGCCCGCGCCCGTACCGATCGCGGAGCGCGTCCGGTTCCTGATTCAAGTCAAACGCCCGCGCCGCGGTGGCGCGTTGCAAACGGACGGCGCGATCATAGGCCGTAACATGCCCGTCCGTTGCGGCACCGGAATGTCCGGAGAGGAAGTTTGTTTCGAGATCTCCGAGCAACTGCAATCGGCGCTCGGCACGTCGCGGGGCATCCAGGCGAGATCCCAAGTCCTCGACGCGCAACTCGTCGCCACTCGCGCCGACCACGAGCGGGGCGTAGCGCGGTCCAAGAAACCCGGCGGAAACAGCGACTTGGCTGAATGCGCGTTGCGGCAGCACACTTACATAACTGGGCAAGTCGGCGTCCAGGTCGCCAAGTTCCTTCGCCAGCAGCGCGCCGAGCGATGGAAACCGGATCGACCCTTGGTTCACATAGCCCGTCCTCAGGTGATATGTTGCGCGGCCATGATCTCCTTCCTTGGTGTGCATCGAACGAACCACGGCGAGGTGCTCCGCCTGCCGGCCGAGCGAGGGCAGGTGTTCGCTGAATTGCACGCCGCTGACGCTGGTCTCAATTGGCCGGATCGGGCCGCCATTCGCATGTTCGGGCTTGAGATCAAACGTATCCAACTGGCTCGGTCCGCCGGCCATCCAGAGCAAGATGCAGGCCCGCTGGCGATCCGGCGCCGTAGCGGCCTGTGCCGCCAGCCGACTCAGCCAGGTCGATGACAGAATGGCGCCGGCGCCATGCCCGGTCGCGCGCAAGACCGAGCGTCGCGTGAGTCGGTCGAACCTATGCATGCGTCGTACCTCGTGGTCCTGCGTCCGTCAGTGATTCATGCGAAACTCGGCGCTCGCCAGCAAGGCCCAGAACACGTCCGCCAGCAGCAGGCGTCGATCTTCCTCGGGCGATGCGTCGAACACTGTGGCGATCTTCGCGCGCTCCGTCGGTGCGGGCAATCGCCCCAGCACGGCCAGGTAGAGGCCGTCGATTTGCTCGTCGAGCGTGAGTCCCGGCGTGGAATCGATCGCCACGAGCGTGGGGCATTCGTCGATGTTGGCGGCCCAGTCCGTGAAGCTCCCGTTGAGCAACGTCAGCGCTTGCTGCACCGAAGTCTCCGGATCGACGGCCGCAGCGCCGCGTGCGAACCGCGTTTGCAACAGCCGCCGGGCGGCGCCTTTGTCTTGCTGGTCCCGGTATCCAGTCGCCAGCGCGATGCTATCGAAAAACTGTTCGCCGGTGAGCGACTTGAGCGGCATCCGGGCTGGCAACGCCGTGCGATCCTGACTGGCGTCGGTGCGCACGCTCGATCGTTGATACGCGTCCGTCAGACAAATCGCCCGCATCAGGTAGCGGATGTCGAAGCCCGATGCCGCGAAGGCCTGCGCTAACTCTTCCAGCAACTTTGGGTGGATGGGCGGATTGTCGTCGCGGAAATCGTCGACGGGCTCGACGATGCCGCGGCCGAAAAACTGCGCCCAAATTCGGTTCGCGCCGGCCCGGGCAAAATATGGATTGTCGCGCGCCGTGATCCAGGCCGCCAACATCGCGCGCGGCGACGGCTCGCGACTCCAGTCGGGCTCGTCCCCGACCAGAAACGTCGCCGCCTGCGCGACGTCTTTTTCCGGCGGCGTTACATGGCGCACCGCCACGGTCTCGACCAATGGGGCGAACATGCCTGCGCCCTGTCGCTGCACGCTGGCAAAGAACGCGGCCTGCTGCCAGAACTGGTCTTGGCTCCACGCCGCGAACGGATGATCGTGGCACTGCGCACATTCCATGCGCAACCCCAGGAATGTTCGCGTCACCGCGGCCGCAAGGTTTTCCGGCTTGGCATCTTTGACCGCATAGAAGGCCAACGGATTCGGCCGCACCGGGTCGCGCAACACCGGTTCAGCGCCCTGGCCGTCCTGCGCAATCGGTGCCGTCAGCAATTCGCGGACGAGCGCGTCATACGCGACGCCGGCCCGTGCGCGGTCCTGTAGCCAGGCCTCGAAGCCGACTCGAAAGACGCCCGCCCCGCGATCGGCCATGGTCTCGGGCAGCAACTCTGCTCGCCAGACGTTGGCAAAATGCACGGCGAAACGCGGACTGTCGAGCAACTGTTCGACGACCTGGGCGCGTTTGACGGGGGCGTCGTTTGACAGAAACTCGCGGACCTCCGAAACACGAGGAATGCGGCCGTTGAGATCGAGATACGCGCGGCGCAGAAACTCGGCGTCATCGGCCCGCGGCGCGAGTTGAATTCCCTCAGTCTGCCAATGTTGTTCGAGCAACGCATCGATGCGCGCGGCTAGTTGCGCAGCGCTCGCGCGCTCATCGCCGCGCGCACTGTTTACCACGAGCAGCGTGCATCCGACGACAAACGGAAGTGTCAGCCAGCGCAACATGTCAATTCCGTAAAAGTTTACGAAGCACTATGGCGTCAATTGCACGCAAATCAGTTCTTTGTCATCACGCACGAATAGACGCCCGTTCGCCAAGGCCGGCGCTACCAACGTGCCGCCGCAAACCTTTGCGCGGCAGAGTTCATGTGCCCCTTCGCGGCTGACTTCCAACAGCGTCAGCAAACCGGAGTCGTTCAAGATCAACAGCTTTCCATCGCCCAAGCGAATCGGCGAGGCGTGGAAATAGCCGATGCGTTCTTCCGCCCAAAGTTGCTTGCCACTCGCCGGATCGAGACACGTCAAACTAGTCGTCGGCAACGGTTCCAATGCATTTGTGATGAGATACAGTGCGTCCGCACTCGCGACACCGGACGAGAAGTAGCTTTTCGCCGCCGCATTCTGCCAATCTTCCGCTGCCGACCGGTGGTCGTCGGCCGTCTGGACCCGTACGGAGACGGCGCCGTGCGCCTGAGTGCTCCCAATGATCCGATCGCCCAAGACCAATGGCGTCGGAGAAGTACCTTGCGGCTGAAACACCATCGGATGTTCCCAACGCAACGAACCGTCCAGCGGGTCGATGCCCAGCAACCGGAGCGGCGTCATCAGCACCACATCGGGCGCAGCGCCGGGCGTGCGGGCGCCGCCGGAAAACAGAATGGCCGATGAAGTGCTCGCGGCGTCATCGAAGGCTTGCCAGGCAACCTCCCCGTTCACGGTGTTGAGCGCCACCGCGCAACGCCCCGGGCCGCCGACGCTCACAATCACGCGATTGCCAATCACCAACGGCGAACAACAGACGGCGAACCCTGGCAGTTCGGCCTGGAATTGCTCATATAAATCGACTTGCCAATGTCGCTGGCCGCTCTTGGCGTCATAGCAACTCAACACGCCGTTGATGCCGAGCGTATACAGACGCCCCTGCGCCAAGGTGGGCGTGGCCCGCGGCCCGACGCCCAGCACGCTCTTGTAGCTGGGGCGATCGTACGTATCGCTCCAGACCCGCTCGCCGGTGGCGACGTTGAGCGCCAACACCTGTTCCTGTTCTTTGCCGGGCACGGACGAATGCATATAAACGAGGTCGCCCGATACGACTGGGGAACTAAACGACTGCGGCGCCGTGGTCCGCCATATAGCCTGCGGCGCCGTGGCGTCACTCCACGCGGCAACCGATTCGTGCGAAACGCCGTTCCGCTCCGGGCCTAGCCACTGCGGCCAATCGGCGGCCTGAGACCGGGAAGGTGCTAACAACAACAGGCCAACAAGCAAATACACTCGCAACATGGTTTATCTCGTGGCGAATCGGAGGCTCGCATAATCCAAAGGCGTAGGAACAATCCACAGATTGTAGCTGCCGCCGTCCAGCGCCGGCTAGCGTTAGTTTACGGTCTTTGTGTTGTTGTACAGAAGTGACGAGAACCTAACTTTTGTCTGCGTTAGACCTGCCTAACGGTCGGAAGCTTCGTGTTGGACGTCAGGCCATTCACGCAACAACGACTGCTTGGCCCCGGTTTCGGGCTTGAATTAACTCAAATTCAAAAGTTGTCCCCAAAGTCCCGGAGAGACGTCCGTGGGAACCGACAATTGAATTCGCTGGAGCCAATCGCGTGGTTCGCCGCCCTCGACCGTGGCGAGTGCTACCGCGGCCAACGCGGGTGAGCGGCTGATGCCAGCACTGCAACAAACGAGCGTCGGACGGCGAGTCGAAAGTAAGTCGGTCAGAGTTCGCTTTGCCAACTGAAGTTGCTCCTGGCTGTTTTCAGGTCCATCGTGGAGCGGGATGCGGAGTGAAATCAACTCGCGCGGCAACACAATGCCTGGCTCTTCAGCGGCGAGTTGCAGGACCGCTTCAATTCCAATGTCGACCAGTGTCTGTATATTTCGACCGTCGCCGATATGACCGATCCAAAGCAAATGCGGTTCGATTTGCTTCATGATTCTAATTCTCGGCCTTTGGCTCAATTGCCGCCCCGCTGGGCTCGCCTTCAAGAGTCTCCGCCGCGATCACCACCCAGCCCGTATCGGCGAACTCGGCCGGGCGGCCGTGAACGATGACGGGCTCGAGCGCCGCGAGGCGTGCATGCTTCGCCACGGGATCGACGAAGGCTTCTGAGATGCTATCGGGCGAGGCTTCGAGCGAGCGGCCGTTGAGGCGGCGGTCGCGGCGTAGCTGAAGCGCGCGATCTAACTCCGTGGACGAAAGCCGCAAGGCGCCTTCGTCGAGCGTGCGGTGGCCCATCTCCGGATGATGCAGCACGAGACCGCGTCCGTTGAATTGATCGGGGCGGGTATCGACCAAGAGCGCGCTGCGGCCCGTGGAGAAATCGCCTAACTCGACCGTCATGCACAGCACGCCGACCCGAGTGCGATCGGCGCGTTCGCGGGCGTCACTCCAGATCGGCACCGAAAACGCGACCATCAAGGTTTGCGTGACCGTGCTGTCGAACACCGCCGACATGTGAACCGTGCGATCGGTTAACGGGCCGAGCGATTTGGTTTCCGGCGCATCGGCGGGCAGGTCGCGACCGCGGCCATGGAAGTAATCGCGATGCCGATAGTTCTGGCCGATGCTGGAGCCTTCCGGCACGCGGGCTAACTGGGTGCCGTCAGTGGCGTTGACGAACCAACTCGCCGTACGCACGGCGCTGTTGTTGGCGATGTACCGCTTGTCGAGCCAGCGTTGGACTTCTTCGAGCGAAGCCGCCGGCGCCGGCTGTCCCGCGGCGATCGCTTCATTGGCTTGAAGCACGAGTCGGCGCAACTCCGCGGATTCCGCTTCGGATTCGAGGATCCGCCAACGCAAGTCAATTTCCTGCGCCACGGACTTGGCAAGGAACATCGCCGACGTGGCCAGGTTGTTGCGCCGCGAGGTTTCCGCGGAGGAGTGGGCACGATTGGCCGAGTCGTGCGCGAGTCGTTCGTTGCGCGCGAGCTGCGCGAGCCAGATCGCCGAGACGCCGACCACGAGCGCGCAGGCCGCTAGCCCGACCACCGCAACCTGCGTCGCGACACGATGCCGGCGGACAAAGCGGGCGACGCGCGCCGAGCGCGATTCGGCATAGGCGGTGACCGGTTCGTCGGCCAGATAGCGCTCCAGATCTCGCGCGAGTTCGATGGCCGTGTCGTACCGATCGCTCGGCCGCAGCGCCATCGCCTTGAGGCAGATCGCTTCGAGCGGCAATGGCGTATCTGGCTTCAAGTCCCGCGCGCGCTTGACACGGCCGTCGATGATGTTGGCTTTCACTTCGGCCAGCGTTTCGCCGATGACGGGGTTCACGCCTGTCAATAATTTGAACAACGTGGCGCCGAGACTGTAGATATCACTGGCCGGAGTCGGCGCAAGGTCCGAGGCTTGCTCCGGGCTCATGTAGGCGGGCGTACCAGCGCCTCCGCCGGAGGACGTGCCGGCCTCGCTACCGGAACTGGGCATCAAGGTCTTTTCGCCCGCGATGCGAAACTTGTCCTCGCGCGCCACGGGCGGGGCCAGGCCCCAGTCGACGACGATCGTTTCGCCGTAGCGCCCCAGCATCACGTTGCTGGGCTTGATATCGCGATGCACGATGCCGCGGTTGTGGGCGTAAGCGATCGTCTTGCAGACCGAGGCGAAGTTGTTGAGCAGCCGGTGGAATTCAAGCGTTCGTTCGGAGAGATCGGCCGGCGGGCGATTGTGAAAGCGGCGGATCGCGTCGTCCAGCGTGATGCCATCGATGTAACGCATCACGTAGAAGAGACGTTGATCGGCGGTTTCGCCTAGTCCATATAAAGGGACGACGCCGGGATGTTCCAAACGCCCCGTGACTTCGGCTTCCAGTTCGAAGCGCTGCCGCGCGACCGGATCGGTACTGAGCTTGCCGTGGATGAACTTGACCGCGACGGTGCGATGCAATTGCCGGTCTTCGCCGACGAACACGGCGCCGAGCCCGCCTTTGGCGTGAAACTGCAGCGCGTGAATCTGCGAGGCGTGGCTTAACTGCTCGCCTGTCACGCTGTCCAGGTCGTGCGCGTCGGCATCCGATTTGCGCATTGCCGCGGCCACGCGGGCTTCAAAGCTCTGCAGCGCTGCGAGGCGCTCCTCGACGGCGCCTCGCAGATCCGGGCGCGAATAGCACAATTCATCAAGACTGAGCGAGACGCCGTCCTCCTGCGCCGCCAGCCAGCGGTCGAGCAACGATTCGATGACGGAATCTTCGGACATCGACATACGTGCAGGCGTTAAGAAAAGGCGATACATTAGCGCTTCGATACTAGCCCGTAGCGCCAGCGAGGGAGAGAGGACGCGGGCTACCGTTGGAGCCGAAACTCTCAGTTGCCTTGCCACGACGCAACCGAGAGTTTCATCCCAATCGGTTGGCAAGATCAACTCTCCCTCGCTGGCGCTACGGGCTAGTGTAGGGGATTTCGCGCGTGTTTTCGCGTGGTCTCGACTGAACCCAACGAAACTTGCCCGCGTACAGGCAGCATGTCCACCCACTGCGACCTGATTGTTGTCGGCGGCGGCTTTGCCGGATTGACCTGCGCGCAGGCCGCCGCGGCGCGTGGGCTGCGGACCGTGGTACTGGAACGCAAGGACGACGTCGGCGCGGCGTGCCATACGACCGGCATCCTCGTTAAAGAGGTCGCCGACGCATGGGACGTGCCCCGCTCGATGACGCGGCGGATACATGGCGTCCGACTGTACAGTCCGTCGCTACGGTGGATCGATCTCCACTCGCCGGGCTATTTCTTTCTGGCAACCGACACGCCGGCGATGATGCGATGGCTGGCGGGAGTAGCCGAGGACGCCGGCGCGAAGATTCGCCTCGGGACTAGCTACCAGGGCTGCGAACGGAACAGCGAAGGCGTACGGCTCGCGGAACAGGATCTCACCGCCACATTCTTGGTCGGCGCCG
>JALHLM010000004.1:0-10835 GCA_022844585.1 Pirellulales bacterium
AGCCGGCGAACGCCTGGGAACCTACGCGTTCTTGAAGACCGCGGAAGACGCCGGCGACAGCAACTATCAGCGCATGCAAGGCCGCTTGCGTCATGCCTCGAGTTTGGCGGCGCAGCGCGCCAGCTACATTCGCCCGGAGATCATGGCGATCCCACCGGCGAAGATGAAACGATTCATGGCCGAGGAGTGCCTGGCGGAATACCGGCTGCAGTTGGAGCGCATCCTGCGCTACAAGCCGCATACGTTGTCGGACAGCGAAGAAAACTTGCTGGCGATGCAGACCGAGATGTCTGACGCCGCCGGACGGATTTTTCGGCAGCTCAACGACGTCGATCTGAAATTCGGGCGGATCAAGACCGAGCGCGGCGGAACGATCGAATTAAGTCACGCCACGTTTTCGACTTGTTTGCACTCGCCGGACCGCAAGGTTCGCAAGGCGGCGTTCCATCAGTACTACGAAGCGTACAGCAGCCACGCCAACACGCTGGCGGCATCCTACGCCGGCGCGGTGCAGCGAGACGCCTACTATGCCAAGGCGCGGCGTCATGCGAGTTCGCTCGACGCGGCGCTGTTTCCGGATCGCGTGCCGCGCAGCGTGTATGACAACTTGATCTCAAGCGTCCGCGCGCATTTGCCGTCGTTGTATCGCTACTACGAGCTGCGCCGGCGGCGGATGAAGCTCAAGGAGATCCATCACTATGACACCTACGTGCCGATTCTCAGCGAACTGGAGCGCCGGCACACCTGGCAACAGGCGGTCGACGTGGTGATCGCGTCGCTCGCGCCGTTGGGCAGCGAATACGGCCGCGTGCTGGAACGCGGACTCAATGACGGATGGTGCGATCGCTACGAAAACCAAGGCAAGCAAAGCGGCGCGTTCAGTTGCGGCTCCTTCGACGGCCAGCCGTATATCCTGATGAATTACCAGGAAGCGGTGCTGAATCACGTGTTCACCTTGGCGCACGAGGCCGGGCACTCGATGCACTCGTACTTCTCGGCCAAGTCGCAGCCGTTTCAATACTACGACTATACGATCTTCGTCGCCGAAGTGGCCAGCACGTTCAATGAACAGTTGCTGCTCAAGCACCTGTTGGCCAAGGCCAACGATCGCCGCGAACGGGCGTACCTGATCAACAAAGCAATCGACGACATCCGCGGCACGATCTTCCGCCAGACGATGTTCGCGGAATTCGAGAAGATCACCCACGAACTGGTGGAAGCCGGCGAGCCGCTGACCGTGGCGCGGTTGCGTTCTGCGTATCGCGAGTTATTGACGGCCTACTTCGGCCCGGATTTCGTCATCGACGAATGCCTGGATTTGGAATGCCTGCGGATCCCGCACTTCTATCGGGCGTTCTATGTCTACAAGTACGCCACGGGGTTGTCGGCCGCGATCGCGCTCGCGGAACGCGTAACCAACGGCGGCAAGGCGGAGTTGCAGGCCTACCTCGGCTTCCTCAAAGGAGGCTGCTCGAAATACCCGCTGGACCTGCTACGCGACGCCGGCGTCGACATGGAACAGCCAGGACCGGTCGATACGGCGCTCACCACGTTCGGCCAACTCGTCGAAGAATTGGACACGCTCCTGTAAGCGACGCCAAGAAACCACTTCACCTACACGACGCTCTCTCTCATGTTCAATCGCCAGGCCCTCATCGACGTCTTCCGCGAAAAAGCGCTCCGCTTCGGCGACTTCACGTTGGTCTCCGGCAAGAAGGCCAAGTACTATCTGGACGGCAAGCAGGTGACCCTGGATTCCGCCGGCGCGATGCTGGTCGGCGAGGGGATTCTCGATCTGCTGAAAGACAACCTGCCGCGCGCCGTGGGCGGCATGTCGATCGGGGCCGATCCGATCACGGCCGCCGTGATTACGCTGGCCGGCGTCCGTGGCCTGCCGCTCAAGGGCTTCATGGTCCGCAAGGAATCCAAGGGGCACGGCACCAACAAATTCATCGAAGGACCAGTGCAGGCCGGCGACGAAGTGGCGATCGTCGAAGACGTCGTCACGACGGGCGGCTCGTCGCTCCTAGCGATCGAACGCTGCGAAGCCTTCGGACTCAAAGTCCGCACGGTGATCACGATCGTGGATCGCCTCGAGGGCGGCCGGGCGGCCTTCGAATCGCGCGGCTACCAGTTCCAATCGCTGCTGACGATTGAGGATTTTGGGATTGAGGCACCGAAGGGAGAGTAGGTGGAGGAGTAAAGGAGGAATGGAAACGGCCCCGAAGGGGCGGCAGATAATAGCCAGGCGTGCCAACGCCTGGAAGGATCGCCTTAAAACGCAATCGAGCCCCACCGGGGCGACACCTTGCGAGTGTCGCCCCGGTGGGGCTCTGGCTGTTTTCCGAATACCAATTCCAGCGGTTTGCACCGCTGGCTATTTTCTTTCGCCCCGTTGGGGCTGATTCAATACGCGCACTCCCTTACTCCCTTACTCCCTTACTCCCCTCCTCCCCGCCCCTACCGCCGCACTGCCACTTCCGACCCGATCGTCAAGATATCAAACACGTCCTCGATGTCGCGCGGGTTCATGCGGATGCAGCCGCGGGGGTCTTCGCGGTCGAGGCTGGTCGGATCGTTCGAGCCGTGGATGCTGACTTGCTGATCCAGCTCGATCTTGCGCGACCCCAGCGGATTTTGCGGATCCTCCGGCGTGTAGACGCGTTCCGCGTAGTACGAGGGATTCAGCAACTTGTTCTGCACGACGTGATGCTCGCCCGGCAGCGGCGGGTGATCGGCGCCGACGGCGATCGGGAATCGACCGGCGTAGCGTTCGCCGTTTAGGAACAGCACGAGTTGCTTCTGTTGCAGGTCCACGACGGCGTGGAACGGACCTTTGACGATTTTCAACTCTTGGCCCGGCTCCAACGGCCCGGCGCCGGGGAGTCCGTTGATCTTGGCGAGCAATTCCCAGGGGACGTTGCACGCCGTGGCGATTTGTTCCAGCGTCTCGCCTGGCGCGACCCGATGCGGCGCGTCGAGGAGATGCTGCCGCGAATAAATCACCGTGCCGGCGAGTTGGCTCAATAAATCCGTGAGCCGCGCGTCTTCTTCCGGGGTCAGGGACGGATTGCCGTACAACTTGGACAACGCAAGATGCGCCTGGGCCAATTGGCCGGATTGCAGGAGCGGCTCGATCGCCGCCAACTCTTGATCAAGCACGCTCGCGCCTGGCGCAGCCGAGGTTTCTGCCGCGGCGGTCGTGGCATCGGCGGAAGACGGATACGGGCTGGCGCTAGCCTCGTCGGCAACAGGCGGCGCGGCGTCCGCAGCCACGGGGGGCGGCGGTCCGTCGTCCGGGAAGCGCTGGTCGGCATAGCGGTCGTCGCTCGGCGGCGCCGACTCTTCTTGGCTGGGGGCGCCAGCATCGAAGGGGGGCGCAGCGTCAAAGGCAGGAGCTTCTTCGCCTGCCAATTGAGAGTCAGCTCGCTCGACCGGCAGCGGCGGCAGATCGTGCTTCGTGAGCACGCCCGGCTCGATCTTCGGGCCGTCCGCCCTCGTCGTCGCGCCCGGCTTCTTCGTGATTCCGACGTAAACGCCGTAGGCGAGCGCGGCCAACAACGTCGCGCCGAGCAGTGTTTTGAGTGAATTCACGATCGTCCTCCTTGACGACGGCGTCCGCGCAAAGCGGCAATCCGCGAAATCCCTATTGCGGCGGGATTTTAGAGCAACCTCGCCGGGCGTGCCAGAGCAGTTGCTGCCCCCCGATTGAGTGTCTGAGCATCCGGTCCAGTTGGATCAGCGCTTGGTTGTTGGGTGGAATTTGAATTCCAGGGCCCGCAGGCGATGCAGATGATTTCGGTCACGCTCGTAGACCTGACAAGCGCTCGCGTACGACGCTGTCGTCTTGGTACAAACGAGCGTGAAGGGGCGGCCCTTGCGAGTCGTGACGTGGGTCAGATCACAGCCGCACGAGTCGATGACCCGATGTAGGTGCTGACGACGATCTTTCGACCTGGGGAAATGATGGAACGACTCGCTTGGATCGTCTAGGAACCGGCTTAACTCACGACAGTCGCCACAAGTGCAAGTGAGTTTCGACGCTCGGCGAAAATCGGACGGTGGCGCGGGCGCTTGCGCCGTGCGGTGCTCGAGATCGGTTCGGCAGTGGGCCAGCCAACGGGCGATCGTCGGCTCTTGTCGGCCGAGTTTTCCGGGGAGCCAGGATTCCAGGGAGAATATGGCTTTCAGGTGAATGTCGGTCAAATCATATTTGTCGGAGGTCGAGATTGTATGATCGATCAGCCGAGCCAGCGTTTCCTCGGCCTCCACAGCGACGGACGCTTTGACCAGCGCAGCGAGCAATGCTGCGCGGTCGATCTGCGCGTCGCGCCAATCGTGCTTGCGTGTATTGCCATCCATCTGCTCCAGGGCCGCCAAGGAAAGCTCCGTCAATCGCCGGCAGAGCTTGTTCTGCTCCGCGTCTTTAGCGCGATCGAGGCAAAGCGACATCAACAGCGCCGCATTCCGCTGGATCGTCTCCCGGGAGGAAGTTTCGAACAAGTCCGTCAAACCTTGCGAGAACGTCTTCCAGCCACGTTTTCGGCCGAACGCGGCGAACGACTTGTCAAGTTGAACTGTGTTGTCCCGGGGCATTACCTGGGCCAAAAACCGGGCGACCAGTTCAGCTGCGTCCAACTCCTGAAGCAACCTGGGAAACAGTGCGCGATCAGATTGGTGTTGTGCTTCCGACGAATATAAGTATTCGTGCGGCGACCAGGCAGCCATGATGGCTTCGGCAAATTGCACGCACCGTTCGCGCTGCCGCTCTTGATCGGGTCCGCGTGCCGCGCGCCATTCGGCGACCATGGTATTCAGTCCCGCGATCGCCGCGCCGGTGCCGGCGTCGCACAGGACGCGAAAATGGTACTCTCTTGGCCAGACTACGATCGCGGCGCGATGGTACCAGCGCTCGAGCGTCATTCCCGCGTTGCCGGTATAGCCTTCGAATTCTTCGCGGCTAATCGCCCAGGCTTCCGGCGGTTGACCGGAAACAATCTCTTCCTCGTCGAGGCACATTTCCCCGAGCGCGACGACCGCCCCCGCAAGGTCGGACCAATGGTCGATCGACCAGCCCTCATCGAAGACCTCGCCCATGTCGTAGCCACTGAGCTTGACGGCGTTCGCTCCGTTGTCTTCGTCGTGATCTTCCTCGTCCTCGTCGTCCTCCGACCGGCGGCAGTTTCTTCGCCGGCGACGATAGGAGTAGTCGTCGTCGCCCCCCTCCGCACTGCCGTTTTGCCAATGCGTGACCAGCGCGAGATGCGCCACGCAACCGGCCTGTGCCGCGGCCGCGAACAAGACTTCGGCCCGCGTGCGATCGACGCCCTTGAGCGTATCGATCTTCAAGCCTGCCGGCGAATACTGATGATCGAGCGCCACGGCGAGTTTCGGGGCGCTCGTTCTGGGCCACTGGCCGAACAGCTCACCGAGAGCGGCCACCGCGGTGCTGGTTCGGAGCGCCGAAATCCCGCGCTTGCTCCGCGATCGCGCGAGGGTCAGATTGTACACCAGGCAAAGACGGTAGCCCTTCCGCACCGGGCGTACTTCGTGCTCACAGTCGGCATAGAAGGCGGCGTAGCTCAGATCATGCCCGGAGGCGGCGCCGGCGAAGGCGAGCTCATGTTGTTGTCCTTCATGCCTGACGATCAGTTCGCCACCGGCGTGGACCGAAGGCAATGCAATCACCAGCGTCGCCACCATCCCGTCGAGCTTTTCCCCGTCTCGATGCGGTAAAAAAAAGCCTCCGGGCTCGTACAGCAACAACTTGTAAAGATGGGCTGCCAGTTTGCAGTCCGTCAGGCCCAGAGCATCTTGCACTTCAACGACGATCGAGCTCAACCTTTCGTTCCACCTCGGGTTAGTCAGCGCAAGGTGTACTGGATCGAGTTCCCAGACTTTGCGGACGCTTGTATCAACGAGCGTCTCCGTTCCCTTGCCATAGGGCGCCTGGTGACATTGGCCGATCAACTTGCGGGCCTGTGTGGTTCCCAGCGGTAGACGAATCGTGCCAACTCCGTCAACTTCCAGCCCTGGCAACGTCAATGGCAAGTCGCGCGAAATACAAACCGCAACAGGGCGATTTACTTCGCACAGGGCCTTAAGCAATCGAGCCCGAAACGCCGCGGGGGTTGCGGTAGCGCGGGCCATGCGGAGTGGCTCCTGTCCGGGATCATCCTGAAGTGTCGGGCCGCGATCGGAGAACAACGCTGGTCAGGTTGCAATGCGCCGATCCAGCGTAATGATCCTTGGTTCGTTCGCAAGAGGCAGTTGGCCGACCGCCGACAAGTTAATGTGAGCTGCATCATCGTTCGCCAAGTAGGTCAGGCACCGCCGTCGAAGCCGAAATCGCCCGGTAGCATATGTTGCTTCAACGTCCCAAACGCCTGTTTAGCGCGTGCCTGACACGGCATCAGCGTTGCCCATTGTCAGGCACAATTCCGGCATCGTATTTGGATGTCAAAATGTCCCATCGGGGTGCCGCGCGAACGGCTTCCACTGCGGTGCCTGACCTACAATTCGCCCCGGCAAACCGCTCCCGCCATGCTGGACAACCGCCCGTCGCGGGGGTTAAATAGGTCTCTCACGGACCTGGTCGGCGACACGCCCCATTTGGGAGCTTTACTTGCCGACCGGGCACGCTGTTTCCCGCCTCGTCACTCGTGCCACCCCACCCCGTTTCCGCCGAGGAACTTTCACGATGGGTCGCCATCCACACCCCACGCGCCGCGAGTTCATCAAGACCGCCAGCGCCGCGGTCGCTATTCCTTACATCATCACCTCGACCGCCCTGGGACAAGGCGATACGCCGCCCGCCAGCGATCGCATCGTGATGGGCGGCATCGGCCTGGGCAACATGGGCTCGGGCGACCAGGACGCCTACCTCGGCCGCAAAGACGTGCAATACGTCGCGGTCTCCGACGTCCGCAAGGGCCAACTCGACGCCGGCAAAGACAAGGCTGACAAGAAGTACGGCAACAAGGATTGCCAGGCCTACGGCGATTTCCGCGAGCTGCTCGCCCGCGACGATATCGACGCGGTGCATATCGCCACGCCCGACCACTGGCACGCGATCATGGTCATCGAGGCCTGCAAGTCCGGCAAAGACGTCTATTGCCAGAAGCCCGAAACGCTCACCCTCCGCGAAGGCCCGTTGATGATCGCGGCGGCGCGGCGCTACGGCCGCGTGGTCTCCGGCGGCAGCCAACGCGTGTTGGAAGACTACCGCGAAATCGTCGACAAGTGCTGGGGCGGCGAACTGGGACCGATCAAGTCGATCAACGTGAATGTCGGCCCGCTCTCGCAGATGTGCAATTTGGCGGCCGAAGACGTGCCGGCTGGCATGGACTGGGAGATGTGGCTCGGCCCCGCGGCCTGGGCGCCCTACAACAGCAAGCGCTGCGACGGCAACTTTGGCACGAACGGCAATAGCTGGCGTTCCTACCTGGACTACTCCGGCGGCGGCATGACCGACTGGGGCGCGCACCACTTCGGCGGCGCCACGTTCGCCGTCGACGTCCGCGAGTTGCAGCCGCACGAAATCAACTTCCACGACGACAACGGTAAGCAATACGTCGAGCTGGTCTATCCCAACGGGATCACGCTCACGCACAACAAGCCGGGCAAGGAAAACCTGGAAGTCGAAGGCACGCCGGGCGAAAAGCGCGAAGCCAAGCCAGTGCCGAGCTACAGCGGCGAAGGGGGCATCTACGGCGACTTCATCGAATGCGTGAAGACCCGGCAGAAGCCGTTCCGCGACATCGAACTGGCCGTCAACAGCACGGCGGTGAGCCACCTGGCCAGCGCGGCGTATCGCTTGCAACGGTCGTTGAAATGGGATTCCGCGAAGCAGGAATTCCCCGGCGACGCCGAAGCCAACCGCCTGCTGGACCGCGCCCGTCGCGAGCCGTGGCAACTGTAGGCGTCTCGGACCTTCGCAACCTTTTCCATCGAACTCACTCCCACCAAGGGATACATACATGTTGGACCAAGCCTTCGAAGCCTTGAAAACTCTGGACTGGGGCCAAGACCTCGCCCCGCTGGCGCCGATCGACGAAGCGGTGATCTCCTCGCACAGCGACGAGTCCGCCCGGCGCGAATTGGAATCCCGTCTCGCGGCGACGCTGTCGATGACCGATTCCCGCGATGCCAAAGACTACGTGTGCCGCAAGCTGATGCTGATCGGCACCGCAGCCTCGGTGCCGGCGTTGGCGGCGCTGCTGGCGAAGCCCGAAAACTCGCACGTGGCCCGCTTCGCATTGGAGCGCATCCCCGGCAAGGAAGTCAACGAAGCCCTGCGTACTGCGCTGGAAAGTGTCGCTGGCGTCCTGAAAGTCGGCATGATCGCTTCGCTCGGTTCGCGCGGCGACGAAGACAGCGTGCCGCAATTGGCGAAGCTGCTGGGCGATTCCGATCATCAAGTAGCCTGCGCCGCCGCAAAGGCGCTCGGCGCGATCGGTAGCGGTAAGGCGGCTCACGCGCTGGCGACGTCGTCGTCCGAGGCCGTGAAACAGGACGCGACGAATGCCATGCTGGCCTGTGCCGAAAACCTGCTGGCCGCCGGCGACAAGGCCAATGCATTGAGAGTGTACAAGCACTTCGCCGGGGAAGGCCAGCCGAAGCACGTGCGTCTGGCCGCGACGCGCGGGATGCTGGCCTGCGCCGGCAAGGCCAGCGAGTAACCAGGATCACATTCGGTTCCGCTTGATTAACTTCAACGCCGCTGCGCCGCTCCTTCCTTACCGAGTCGTAAGGTGCGAGCGGCGTGGCTATTTTCGTTGGCAACGCTGTCGAGGCCCACTGTGCGCAATCGCCTGTTCCACTCGTTGATGTTCGCCGTCATGCTCGCGAGCGCGGCTCGTCTCGCGCCCGCTCAGGATGCTTCCAGCGACGAGTTGGTCTCGCTGATCGTCAGCCTGTTACATGAATCGGACAAAGACCTGCGCTCCGTGGCTTTCGAGCAAGTCCGCACCGAGGCCCCCGGCGCAGCGGCCACCGAAAAATTCGCCGCCGAACTTCCCAAACTGAAGCCGGACGCGCAAGTCGGCTTGCTTGCCGCCCTCGCCTCGCGTGGCGATACGGCAGCGCGACCGCTCGTGTTGGAGACGTTGAACGCCACAAAAGAAGAAGCCGTCAGCGCCGCCGCCGTAACCGCACTCGGCGTGCTGGGCGAAGCAGCCAATGTGCCGGTACTCGTGGAAAAGCTTCAAGCCGACGCCAAGCCAATCGCCGCCGCCGCGCGGGCCAGCCTCGTGCGACTCCCTGGCGATGAAACAGCGCCAACGATCGTCAAGACAATGCACGGCGCGACGCCAAATGTGCAGGTGGCGCTCATCGAAATCCTCACCGAGCGCCGCGCACTAGGCGCAATCCCTGAACTACTTGCGGCGGCCGACGGCGACGACAAGCAAGTCCGCACGGCGGCGATGAAGGCCCTCGGGCAACTCGCAGCCGCAGAACATGTCGCCGGCATGGTTCAAGGCGTGCTGCACACCGAACCTGGCCCCGAGCGCGAGGCGGCCGAAAAGGCGGTAATGTTCGTCTGCCAACGCGCCGAGAATCCTAAGGAACGCGCAGCGCCCTTACTGGAAGCCATTCACGATTTGAGCGCTCCGGATCAACTCGCCATGCTCTCCACGCTGGGCCGCGTCGGCGGCGATGGCGCGCGAAAGGCTATCGAAGCCGCGATCGCTGAATCCGACACGCATACCGCCGGCATCCGCGCCCTCTGCAACTGGCCCGACGCGACAATTGCCAATCGCCTGATGGAATTATCGAAGTCCGATTCGCATCCAGAACACCGCATCGCAACCTTGCGCGCGTTAATTCGTGTCGCGCCGCTGGCCGATAGCCGTAGCGACGCGGAACGGCTCGAACTTTTGAAGCAATGCTTGACCATCTGCACGCGCGATGAAGATCGCTTGCTCGTCCTGCAACGCGCCCGTTCGATCCGCACCGTCGAAACATTGCGATTCATTCTCGAACACGTCGACGAGCCCGCCTTCACCGAAATGGCCTGCGAAACGATTGTCGAGCTCGCCCACCACCGGACTCTACGGGACGCCCACAAGGAGGAGTTCCACGCGGCCCTCGATCGCGTCATTGCCACCAGCCAAGACGCTACCAGCGTGGACCGCGCCAACCGCTACAAAAACAACCAAACCTGGGTCCGCCCCAAAGCGTCCGCGAATTAGTCGACCCCACTGAAAACTGAACACTGAAAACTTCAAACTAGGCCAAAAAGCGTATACTACGTCATACGCCTTTGCCCCGCGAACCTTCGATCCGTCTAGCCCCTCTTGCCAGACATGAGCACGAAAAATACGCCGCGCACGATGTTCCAGAAAATCTGGGACGCCCACGTTGTCCGCTCCGAACCAGGCCAGCAGACGCTGCTCTACATTGACCGGCATCTGGTCCATGAAGTCACGAGCGCCCAAGCCTTCGAGGGGCTCCGGTTGGCCGGCCGCAAAGTGCGCCGTCCGGAACTCACGACTGCCACGCCGGACCACAACGTCCCGACGACCGATCGCCGGTTGCCGATCGCCGACCCGATCTCCAAGCAGCAGATCGACACGCTGCGCAACAACTGCAAGGAGTTCGGCGTCCACATCTATGATCTCGGCGATCGCAAGCAGGGCATCGTCCACATCATCGGCCCGGAACTCGGCCTCACCCAGCCGGGCATGACCATCGTCTGCGGCGACAGTCATACCGCTACGCACGGCGCCTTCGGCGCGCTGGCCTTTGGCATCGGCACCAGCGAAGTCGAACACGTCCTCGCCACGCAAACGCTCTTGCAGTCTCTGCCGAAGACGATGGAGATCCGCGTCGAC